>VGZN01000639.1 GCA_016872635.1 Planctomycetota bacterium
CTAAGGGGCTGTGCGTTGGAGGTTCGGCGGATCCGAAGTGATTCGCCACAACTGCACAACAACCGCCAGCCAAGGTACTAGGTGCCGGGGCCCCCACATCCATGACGCAGAAAATCAGAAATAGCTGAATTCGGAATAATCGCCTGGGTCCTTGGGCGATTTCGAATTCAATCGCGATAGCAGAGAGAACCGTTGCAATGAGTCAATCGCTTCGTTCAAGCATTCGTAGCCACCCATTCCAAAATCCCCGATCTACGCGGGACGCGACACGAATCGTGTCAGCACTAGGCCAGCGATTCCACCGACGAGGATGTAGATTAAGAACGGGATCGATGAGTGTGCCCAAGTCCAGTTGTCGGTCAACGTGGTTCCGAAGACTGCACCTAGCGTTGCAAATGGAAAGAACATCGCCGCTAGAATATTCAGTCGATGCGCCGCCAACATCATTTTTTGGCTCGTCTGAGCTTGTTCGTCGGCGCGCCGGACGACAGCGACATCGAGCGCGTTTTTGGTCGACTCGTAGAGTAAATCCGCTTGGCGCGACAAATCATAAGCGCGATCTCGATGGTCGATGAGCGCTCGATCGTCGGGGCTCGCTTTTCTCGCTTCTTCTAATGTTTCGACCAAATTTCGACTGGAGCGAACTACGGGAGCTAAACCCTCAAGCAGCGATAAATACTGATCGGCTTGGACAGCCTTCGACTCCGCGATCTCATACTCATCAAGACGCTTTGCGTAGCGGTTGAGATGCATACCGAGCGCGCCTTTCCCCGGATCCCCGTTGCTACTTCTCCATTCACCAGCCGCATCCCGCCAAAAGAGAATCCCACGTCGTCCAATTTCGTCGTGTTCCGGTACATGATGAGCAACAATCAGGAGGTTGCCCTCCGAATGCATGAGGCGTTGACGGCCAACTGTGCTTCCCAACCGCTGTCGAAACTCTTCAGGGAACGACGACCAGTTCGGCGGAATCACCAAATGGGTAACCATGGAAATACTTCATCCTTTGGGTTGAGTGCTACGATTCTTTGTTTTGTGCTATTACTATTTCAATCATTGAGTTAAAGACATCGATTCAATCAGGCAAAGCATCGTCAGAGGGAGGTTCTGGCGCGTTTCGCGCTGCAGATTCCAACGCTTGGTACCTAGTCATCAGATCGCGAATCGCTTCGTTTAGTCGACCCGAGTTTACTGATTGCTGGTTGACACCCTCAAGGATAGGTCGCAAGCCATCGTAGATTAGTTGAAACTGACTTCGTATCAACTCGGTCATGACGCGAGGTACCGCATGCTGCACGATTACCTTGGATTCGACGCTAGGAACTGCCGCCGCAGATCGTTGACCTGCAGTTGCAGATTCCAAGGCACCGCGGATCGAATCCAAGCCGTCTTGGATCCCCAAAAAGGATGTCAGGAACTGCGATGTCGTGTCGTCCCCTGATAGACCTCGCATCCTATTTTTTTCCACAAAAGTCTTTTTGATTCCTTTCCACCGAGCGTCTTCCTCTTGGGAAAGGATTCCAAGTAAATCTCGCATCTTGAGGAGATTCGATTCTCCATCACGCGAAAGTGTCTGTGCGTCTTGCTGGTAGCAAGTCAGTATCAATCGCTGCAGTTCTTCATCGTTCATGACAGGAACCACTTTTTCAGCGATGCGGTTCATGTTCCGATAACTCCCTTGGAGTTTGAAGGGTGGCTCCGTACGGTAGTCGTCCGCCTGAGCCGCACTATAGATGTAAGCTTGATTCATCATCAATACAACATCGCGGACTCGATGCAATTTGGTGAGTACCGTTATCATCTCCCGCACCGCATCTGCGGAAAAATTGCATTCCAATTCCAATCCATCGATGATCCCCCGCTTGGCAGCTTGGAGAACGGCACGTTGATCCGCATTGGAACATCGCGCTAGTGGTTGCAAGACGGGGTTGCTGGTCAAGCAGTTCTCGAGGTAGGACTGCTCGAAGGAATCTTTACTGTTTCCAACGATTTCACCCAGGTTGTACACATCGGCTCGATTCGCCAGCATGTCGGGAATCTGGAACCGTTCTCCTGTCTCCGTGTAGGGGTTTCCTGCCATCACAACGGCGAACTTTCGACCACGTAGATCGTAGGTTTTTGACTGGCAATTCCACACGCCTTCGATCCGCCGAGTCGCATCGCATAGTGGTATAAACTTTTGGAGTAGCTCTACATTGCAGTGCTGGATGTCATCGAGATACAACATGACGTTGTCACCCATCTCGAGGGCCATGTTGATCCTATGTACCTCTTCGCGTGACGCGGCGTTGGTCGCTTCGTTTGGGTCGAGCGAGGTTACCCCATGGCTTAAGGCGGGCCCATTGACCTTAATGAAGACCAATCCGAGCCGATTGGCGATGTATTCCATCAAAGTGGTTTTTCCGTAGCCCGGGGGACTTACTAACAACAGCAACCCCATTCGGTCTGTCCGTTGATTTTCACCCAACGTGCCGATTTGCTTCGCAAAGTTTTCGCCGATCCTAGGCAAGTAGACCTCGTCGATCAGCTGATTCCGAACGAAACTCGTGAGCACCTTTGCCTTGAACTCATGAGATTTGATCTTGCGTTCGGCTTGCTCGAGGAGGCGTCGCTTTGCACTCTGCAGATCTAGCCATCGAGGAACAATCGTCTTTGCATGCTTCCTCAGGCGTTTCATGAAACGATGGTAGTTGAACGACAATTCACGTTCGACGATACAGGGATGGTCACCTACAAGTTCCTGCACAATGACGATCGGGCTCGAAGCAGGCGTTTGCGCGATCTCGGTCTTGTCATACGAGGGTTGCAGAGAGAGTAAAGCGAGAGCGAGCTCCTCTCGGTAGTCGACGTTGGGGTCGAGTGCGTTTGGTTGGGTATGGTGTTTGGCTTGGTATTCCAGGTAAGCGTCAACGGCCTTGATCGCTACCGACCAGGCTTCTTCGGGAGTGCTCAAAGGGGTACGGATCGTCTGTAGCAATCCTTGCCATCGAGTGTCGGGCATATGGTTCCGCATGCCGGATAGTAACTCCTGGGTCCGCTTTGAAAACCTATATCC
>VGZN01000640.1 GCA_016872635.1 Planctomycetota bacterium
CTCCACTCGATGCGGCACCGGTCGCTGCCGATGAACTGGAAGAGCCAGACGAGTTCGTGGCGCTCGGGGGGGTGTCGAGTCCGAGGTTGGGATCGATCATCCATCGCACAATGTAGAAGAGTTCTTTGTTGTTTGCTTGGCCGTCGTTATCGGTGATAGCAAGCCTGATACCGATCATGTTCGGGCGAACGGCGTTTACCGTCTGGATGTTGTAATACCAAGCCCCATTGGGAACGGGGTCGGTGATGGGCATCCATCCGCTTGAGCCCTGGATCGATATTGCACCGGTAACGACTTCGGCCATTTTCGACTCGGCCAAAATCTGAGCTGTCGCAAGGCGATGGGCCATCAGACCGTTGTCGGTCGCGTTGCTTGCAACCTGAGCCAAGATCGCACCGGACATTGCGAGGATTGCGAGTGCCAAGACAACTTCGAGCAATGAAATACCCTTTGGTAGCGCAGAACGTCGCACTGACCATGCGCGTTTTCCGCGGGTGGCGTTCCATCGAGGTTGTTGCTTTTTGGGGGGACACATGGCTTATGGAGTACGGATGGTTATGGTCGGTGTTAAAGGGTAAATAACCAAGTCGTGATTCTTATTTCTTCATTGAGAAACAGGAGAAATCGAGGATGCATCGACGGGCGACAATCGCACGGAGGTTGATCTACCTGTGACGCCTCGCAATTGGATTGCCATACGCCTCCCTCGTGTATCTGTAAGGACGATTTGGGCCGTTGTCGTACTTCCATCCGGGTAGAGAAGAAGCGGGGTAGAAATGGACCCGGCCGTTGTTACTGCTCCACCGGAAGGGACGACTTCACCAGACTTCTGCAATTCGAGAGCGTTCCTTGCATCGACAAGGGTTTCGACCCCCGTAAACAGCACATCGGTATCCAAGTTCTTTCCCGAACCGCTTGTGTCGACACTCGATGTCGCGACTTGACCGGTGCTTGTCCGTTCGGTTTGGATCACGCCTCCCTGAGTCATCACCGTGGCACCCGCCGAAGCGTCTTGGGATTCGTTGCCACTGAGCCAAGGGGTGATCGAATAGCCACTCCCTTGAATCGTCGCGCGAAAGACTTGAGCCTGTCCGGTCTTCATCGCGGTAACCCTGGCCTCGAGCAATTCGTTTTGGAGTCGCTCGGTTGATTGAATCAACCGCCTGCTAGTGATCATCGAATCGAGCGTCGGGATGGCGAGGCTCGCCATCACAGCAAAGATCGCAAGCACTAGCATCAATTCGAGAAGTGTGAGACCGTCACGAGATCGGGGTAACCGATCCGTTGAAATGCTAACGGTTGGAGGGGAGCATTGGAGCTCCTTACGGAACGATATCATCGGAAGTTCCAGACTGGCCATCTGGTCCCACACATCGCAGTTCGAAGGTCGAGCCGTTGAGTTTGTACTCGTAAGGACGGCTCCAAGGATCGTTTGGAACGCGTTCGAGTTGTTTGGTCCAATCGCCGGGTTTCGCCAGATCTGCAGGCGGACTGACGAGAGCCTCAAGGTTGGGCGGAAGCCCGCCCATCAAAAGCTGATAAGTTTTAATTGCCGTTGAAAGCTGCGTGATTTGCGTCGTCGCTGCCTTCTTGTTCGCACTGTCCTGGATGCCGGCGAAGTTTTGGATCGCGAATCCAGCGATGACGACCAAAATGATGAGAACCAACAGAACTTCCAAGAGGGTAAAACCGCGGCGAGCGCGACTGGCTTTCCTGCGATGGTTTCGTGTGTTCAGTGATATCGGGTAACGCGAGGTACTGATCGTCTTCATGAATTGCTCCACTATCTGGGCTTAGGATTACGGTTGAATTATAGGGTGTTAGCGCTGTTTAGAACCGGCAGCATCAATGCGAGAACGACGAACATGACCAAGCCTGCCAAGATGAGAAGCATCATCGGTTCGACGAGCCGAATCACAGTCTCCAATCGTCGGAAGGTGGTCCGTTCGAGGTTCTCAGAGATCGTTACCAAAACGGTGTCTAGGGTATTGGACTCTTCGGCAACGGCAATCATTTCAACGACCGTTGGTGGGAAGTGTCCCGATTTCTCGAGTTGCTTGGCCAATCGTTCACCGGCCTGGATTTCTGTGCTGGCGTTTTCGATCGCTTTGGAAAGGACCATATTGCCTGCAGCGTTTCGGCTGATGTCGAGTGACTTAAGGATAGGAACCCCGTTCTTGAGCAATGTTCCGAGGACCCGACAAAATCTTGCAACAGCCAAGTTTAGGAACACGCCGCCGAGGAGAGGTGTCTTTATTTTGACGAGATCCGCATTGTTTTTGCCTTGTTCGGTTTCCAGGTAATTCTTCAAGACCAGAACGATAACCGCGATCACGCCCAATACGATCCACCAATAATTTTGGACGATTTGGCTGATCGATAGGAGGAGTTCCGTGGCGACTGGCAATCCACCCCGTTTGCGCAGGTTTTGGAAAATCCCTTCGAACTTGGGGACAAAGAAGATCAAGAGCACTGTGACTACCACCAAGCCTACGCCCATCACGAAAACCGGATAGGCGAGGGCTCCGAGGGTTTTACCCTTGAGTTCTTCTTGTTGCTCCACGAAGCCTGAGACGCGTTCAAGGGCATCTTCGAGAAAACCACCTTCGGTACCGGCCCGCACCATATTGACGGCCATGTCGTTGAATATCCGGGGGTATCGTGCCATTGCGTCGGGCAACGATTCCCCTTCTTCGACTCGTGATTTGACTTCCGAGATGACGTTGCGCAGGGTTTTGCTGGAGCCCGATTGCTGTGATAGGACCGTCAACGCCTTGAGCATGGGGACGCCGCTTCTTAAAAGCGATGCCATTTGGCCGTAGAACGAAGCCATCTGCACGCCGCTAACACGCCCCGTTCTTCGAACTTGTTTGGTTTTATCGACCTGAATCGAGATGGGGAATAGGGACTTCGAGCCGAGTTGCGTGGCGGCATCTCGGACGCTCGCAGCACTAATAGTTCCTGCGATCGATTTGCCGGTAAGGTCTCGAGCGACGTACGCAAAGTCAGGCATGCGATACCTCCTTCAAAACGATCGCGACAGTCAG
>VGZN01000641.1 GCA_016872635.1 Planctomycetota bacterium
CCCTTGGTTTCCTTTTTGATTCCAAGGGTTTTTTCGTTTTCGGACCTTTCGGCAATGTAGCACGCCTTTCGGCAATGTAGCACGCGAAGCCGCGAAGAGCGCGAAGGGAATGGGAGATAGGGGATTGCTACGACGTACTGTTTTCGTTCAGCCTTTTAGCTTCTCAAAAACGACCCGATTTTCTTTCATGGCTTCGACGATGTCGGGTGGCACAGTTCCATCCTCAAGCAAACACCATCCCGTGAAGCTGTCTGCTTCGCAGTTTCGCAATCGAGCGAATAATTCCTCCCAAGGATAATCGACTTTTCCAGGTCTTAGATCATGAATATGAATTGTCCCCAATCGATCCTCGAGGGTCTTGTAGTTCGCTGAAAAACCATCACCCTTCAAGTCGGTGGGGTTACAATTCCAGCAGACCGCCACGCTCGGATGATTGGCGACATCCATGATGGTCTTCATATGCGGAATTTCCTGGGTCCCTGTCCCATGTACCTCAACACGAATTTGTACCCCTTGCTCCGCTGCATATTGCCCAACTCCGTTTAAAGAGTTGCCAATCTGCTCGAGAGTTTTCTCGACAGGTGCTTCTTTGGGCAACCCGTTCGGTCGGACCTTAACGCCGCCACCACCCAAATCGCGGCACAAATCGATCCAGGCTTTGGTCTCGTCGATATTGCGTTTGACAAGCTTCGTATCCGCAGCGTGGTATTCGCACGCAGTCCCTAGGCCGACAAGACTAATAGGTGAGTCCACAAATTTTTTACGAACGTCGCTTCGCTGCTGCGCATTCAAATTTATCTCGACGCCGTGCTTGTGTGTGCTCCGCAATTCAACGCCACGAAAACCAGCGTCAGCACAATTTTGGAGCACTGTATCCAAGTCCCAGTCTTTGCCCCATTGGTAAGTCACCAGGCCTAGTTTGAGCTCTGCATTTTTCGCGGCAGCGAGCAATTGTTGTAGGTGTGGCGGTACGAGAAATCCACCCACCATGGCACCTATCGTCAGGTGGAGAAATCGACGACGCTGAAAACTTGAACCCCCGAATACCATCGTGCTTCTTCCTATTGTTCAAATACAAAGGCCTGCAGTCGACAGCCCTATCATATCCGTTTTGGTGAAATGTCACACTTGATCTACAGAGAGTTCAACAAACGCGGTCAGGATGCTATCCCTAGCCATGTGATTATTCTCGACGCGATTACTCTGAAATCGAGGCGGCTTAGGGGAGCCGAGCAACCGGATAGAAACTGAGGTATACTAGAGATTCCCCCAAACCCTTGCCCTGCCCTCGCACTCCCTCCCCCCTCCATGAGTGATTCGATGCTTGGATCGTTGACGCAGTCGGAAACCATTGTCGAATGTTATCTTCGATCGACTGTCATGGCCAAGGCCGCGTTCCTACTGGGCGTGTTGCAAATCCTTGGAAACCTTGGGTATGTTTATGCCCAAACCCCCGAGAATTTAAGCCCCCCAAAATTCGAATCGGACGTACGGCCGATTTTGCGTGAGTACTGCCTCGATTGCCATGGCGCTACGGAAAAACTGGAAGGATCATTGGACTTGCGATTGGTCCGGTTGATCCAACACGGGGGGGATTCCGGCACGTCTCTCATTCCTGGAAATCCCGATGCCTCGCTGCTGATTCAACGGATCGAGTCAGGCGACATGCCTCCGACGACGTTGAAAGTATCGCCCGAGAAACTCGCCATCCTCAAGTCCTGGGTGGCTGCAGGAGCTCCCACATTGCGGCCTGAACCGGATTCGATTGGCCCAGGTATCCCACTGACCGAAGCAGAACGCTCCTACTGGGCCTATGCTCCCCTTCGCAAACCGATTTCAAATCGTCCGTTGGACGGAGACCGCATACGGACGGGTGTCGACCAAATTCTCGCCGATGCGATGCCCGCAGAACTCCATTTTTCATCGGATGCTTCACGCGCGACTTTGATCCGCCGAGCCTATTTCGATGTGATCGGATTGCCACCGACGGAACAGCAGTTCCGACAGTGGATGGAGCACGCTTCGTCGGATTGGTATGACCAATTGATCGATTCATTGTTGCAATCGCCTCATTATGGCGAGCGATGGGGACGACATTGGCTTGATGCAGCTGGCTATGCCGATAGCGACGGAGCCACCTTGGCGGATACTGAACGTCCGTGGGCATGGAAGTACCGCGACTACGTGATCCGTTCCTTCAATGACGACAAGCCTATCGACCGATTCATCCTGGAGCAAATTGCGGGTGATGAGTTGGCTGGGATGAAGAACGGTGACTGGTCCGCCGCGCAGATCGATTGCTTGACCGCAACCGGATTTCTCAGGATGACCGCCGATGGAACTGGGAGCGGCGACAATTCGCCCGAAGCTCGCAATAAAACCATCGCCGATACCATGCAAGTTATCGGCAGTACGCTACTGGGATCGAGTTTAAACTGCGCGCAATGCCATGACCATCGGTACGATCCACTTTCCCACGAGGACTACTTTGCTATTCGTGCCGTCTTTGAGCCCGCTCTCGATTGGCAGCAATGGAAAACACCAGGTGATCGATTGGTCTCGCTGTACACGCAGGCCGACAAAGATATGTCTGCGCAAATCGAGAAGGATGCTCAATCGATCGCGGCCGAGCGGTCTCTGAAAGAAGCGGAGTCCATGAAGGAGGCTCTAGAGAAAGAGCTGATGAAGCATGAGGAGCCACTGCGCGGGGCATTGAAGTTGGCCTATGAAACCGCCGCTGACAAACGTACCGACGAGCAGAAAATGCTCCTTGACAAAAATCCGAGCGTCAATATTTCTCCTGGGGTTCTCTATCAATACCTTCCCGCTGCCGCGGAAGAACTTAAGAAATTCGATGCGAGAATCGCAGAGGTACGAGCAAAGAAACCGCCCGAGACGTTTTTGCAAGCTCTTGTCGAACCGGCTGGACATCTGCCGATCACCAAGTTGTTTCATCGCGGGGATCATAACCAACCAACGCGCGAAGTCATGCCCGGAAAGTTATCGGTATTGGTCCCGGAAGGATCCGAGAAAAGTTTT
>VGZN01000642.1 GCA_016872635.1 Planctomycetota bacterium
AAACGATGGATCGGGCAATGGGCCAAATGAATCGCCTAACAACTGCTTACTCATCTGCAATTTCCATCATTCGACTGCTTGTCGAAGCCCACGGGATTGTGCTAGAGGGACAGGCAGTGACAACAACGCTGCCGGGATTCCTGTTCGACATGAATGCTTTTTTTCAAGCTCTCGTTTCGAGGCTTCTCCGAGAGAACCTGCCTGGATATTCCGTTCGCGATGAGCATGGGCTAAAAGGGATGATGAAATACAACCAAAAGTTCAACCCACAGCGACGGCAATCTCCAACCCCAAGGCCCGATTACGTTGTCATGCACAAGGGAAAACTTTGCTCTATCCTAGATGCTAAGTATCGTGATCTTTGGGAAAAGCAACTCCCTCGTGAAATGCTTTATCAATTGGTGGTGTATGCTGTGAGCAATCCCAAACAGCCGCAAAATAGCATTCTGTATCCAACAACAAACGATAACGCCAAGGAAGCACGGATAGATATTTGCGATCCATTGTTTGGTAGTCAAATCGGGCAAGTTTGCTTGCGGCCAATTCAAATACCAACTGTAGTGGAGCTTGTGTCGTCGAACTCTTTGAAATCTCGAAGTGACCGGGAGGCATTTGCACGACATCTCGCCTTTGGAGCAAGTTGATTGCCGAATGAAAATCTTCATTGTCCTTCATCACGAAATCATGGGTACGCCGGAAGACTGCCGTGTTGATGAGATGGTCTTCTACACTAGCGATAGTTTGAAGAAAGCCATCAACTTGATTCGTAAGTCTAGTGTTGATCGTTGGTCATGGTGGGAGATTCAATCGCAAGAACTGAACAGCCACGATTGGCCTGTACACGTTGGGTACTACGGATTGCGTGGTGGTAAACTGGCGAAAGCTCCTTATGAGAAGTGTGTGGAGCTATTCAAAGAGGCACGAAGGAAACCATGACCACCAACCTCTTAGCCAATCTCCCATCTAATTTACCTGACGAGCTTTTCACGACACTGCTCGAAGTGACCAACCTGCGCATCGAACGCATCGTTTCGCATGGTCATTCATCGCCAGAAGGCTTTTGGTACGACCAAGACCAACATGAATGGGTCGTTGTGCTTCAAGGGGCCGCTCAATTGTCGATTGAAGGAGCAACCAAAGAGTTGAAGCCTGGAGATCACATCAAAATCCCCGCCCATCAGAAGCATCGTGTTGAATGGACCACACCTGACGAGCCAACGGTTTGGCTGGCTGTATTTTACGGAGAGGCAAAGAGCTAACATGCCAAAAGCATCCAAAACAGAAATCGCATTGCCTCTACGAATCGTCCTTGTTGATCCACCGCCAGGAGTAGACTTTGGGATTCAAGAAGGCAAAGGCAACGATTACAAAACCATCGCTGTCAAGCGATCCAAGACGGGGAACCTGGCTCTCGAATGCACCATCAATGTGAAGGTTAATCGAGCGGATGGCCCTCCCAGTTTTGCTGGACCAATCTCACAAGGTCCACCAACAGGTAGGTTCATTTACATCGACATCGGAAAGTCGGCAGGACAATTCGATAGTTGTTGGCAACGGCGAATCAAGATATCCTTGCTAACGATCACTTGGGACATGATCGACTCTGTATTGGAAAAGCCAAAGCGATTGTTGCAGGCTACTATCCCCGGAACCGGCAAAGATGGTGGGCCTAGCTGTGCTACCGTGAAGCCGATTGGTGGATGGCAGGTGGCGAAAGCGCGAACTCGAATGGACATTCAAATGGATAAGGTAAACCACTTGTTGAGCTTTGTCGCTAATTCCGATGCGAACATGCTGACCATCCATCTGGACAAGGATGGAATCGAATTCCTGGTTAAACGATTATCTAAGCTGAGGGAACTTCTTGATGAAGGCCAGTGTGAAGACTGCCATCTATTCACTGCTGATTCCATCGGCTCTGAATTGACTTCGAAAAAAATCCAGGGGCAAGTCAGCGAAGCCGTCGTTGTCCAGCATGTAAAGCTCTGTGCTTGGACCCAAGAATGGGCGAGGAAGCACGAGCTAGTTTAGTTCAAGGTCAATCATCAGCCAGGACCGTTTGCTGTCATGAAAATCGCGACGTACAACATCCTCAAGGGTGGCGATCGCATCGAGTCTATTGGAAGATAATGATCGAAGATCAGGATTTTGATTTATTGCTGGTTCCTGCATCATGCTGAAGTCATCCAAATTACCGGTCGGAGCTATCGAACCCTACACCGCAATGCAAGACCAAGCGGCTGACTCCTCGACCGGTGCTGATGAACGCTTACTTCCCATGCCGCGCGTTATTTATTGGCTGGATGGAACAAGAGTGGTGCGAATTCCTTCAAGCTCCGACGCCATGATTGCCACTCGTGCGCCGTGCCGGGCGAAAGGTAGTAGTGGGCATTGACTCCCAACGCTTTCAGTTGCTCCACTGAATCCGCAGGGTTACCACCGCGGCGCGTCTGTCCACCTGCGACTTCCTTGCTTCCGTAGCTCACGAACACCAACGAAACCTTTTCTTTAAACCCTTCGGACTTCTCCACATCCTCCTGGTTGATCGTCGCTCCACTAAAAAGCCCGAAATGAGAGAACTTGTCAAGGTTACGGAGGGTGATCGCTTTCGTCTCCATGCTACCCATCGATAGACCTGCCATCGCACGATTGGGCTGGTCCGTCCATGTACGGAAGTGTGTGTCGATGTAAGGAACCAATTCCCCAACGAGAACTTTTTCAAAGTGACGGATGTCGAAATTTTGCAATCCCCCCACGCGAACTTCATTGGTCATGCCATAGGTCATCACGATCAAAAACGGCTTGCATTTGCCTTCAGCGATCAAGTTATCCATGATCAGGCCCGCAAAGCCTTGGACGCTCCAGCCATACTCGTTCTCACCCCAACCGTGTTGCAGGTACAAAACCGGATACTTTTGGTTTGGATCGCTGTCGTAGCCCGGTGGTGTGTAGACGAATGCGCGACGATCGGTGTTAGTGCTTTCTAAGTGAAAGTAGATTTCGCGAACTTGTCCGTGCG
>VGZN01000643.1 GCA_016872635.1 Planctomycetota bacterium
ATGAAGCTCCGCGCCCAGTGCGAAAAAATCGCTTTCGAAGGCGTAAAATCGATGCCTTTAGTGATCGAAAACCGCTCGACTTCGGCGCAGCGCCTTGTTCAAAGCACGATTCTCGGGCGTGCGCCGAGCAAAATCATCTAAGGGAAAAGATTGAGAAAATCGCGAAATCGAAAAATCGGATGCAAGGCGACTCTGTCACTCACCACATCGCGTCTGTCTGACGCCTGAAGCACTCACTGTCAGTTCGAAGTGCTCCGAACCTGCATCCCCTCCGGCCAGGCCCGCCTGTCTTCACCGCTCTGGCGGACTGTCGTTGTCGGAGGTGGTGTCATTCTTTAGATTGTGAACGCTCCGACGATTGTTTGCCATGTCGATCCCGCGGCAGTCGGTGCTGTTGGGCAAATTGTTATTCGCTGCAATCATCGATATCATCCAAGTATCAATCCTCTTCGTCTATGGCGAGTTGATGTTTCGTGTCGGATTGTTTCGCGACCCGCTCACGCTTTGCGTGCTGGCGCTGACATGGGTCGCCGCCGCAACCAGTTTCGGAATGTTGATCGCGTCGACAGCAAGATCCAGTGCGCAGGCAGACGGCCTAGCTCAGGTCGTCATCCTGGTGATGGCGGCCCTAGGTGGCTGCTGGTTCCCGCTACAAATGATGCAACTGCCTGCAGTCCTCGATATCGCATCCAAGTCCATGATGACCTATTGGGCCATGTCAAGCTTCCAAGGCATGCTGTGGAACCAACTGGATCTCTCCAGTAGCAAGATCCAAATCGCGCTGGGACGGCAGTGGACTTGGGCGATCGTGCTAATGGCCTTGGCGATGGTGATGTTTCGAAGAAACTACACACGGGACTAACCCCTCCACCATCACTTTCGCGACGCCGGCAGCCTTGGCAAAATCATCCTGGGTGACCAGCAAATAACTCTGTTGCGCGATCCGTGGCGAGTTGCCAAGCCAAGAGCAAACCACGTGCAGTGGGAACTCACGTTGGAGTTCTGTTTGTCTGCTAGCTCGCCCCTCTTGAAGTACACTGTATAGAACAATCGTGGCCAGCCCGAAACTCCGGCGCGGCGCAGCAGCCGCGTCATCTCGGTCCGTAGTTTCGAGTTCTTCCAGCCCATCACTGTGTTTGCGGCAGCTCGGTACTCGGGAGCCGCGAAAGTCTGAATGTAGACGAAAACCGCCAAGATTAAAAATTTCGAGTATTTCGCCTTTTTCGACTGTTTTGAGCGGAATCTCGTGCACTACAATCTCAGTAGTTGCTTTAGGAGATAAGAGAATGACTACGTTACTGCCAGATAATTTTGAAACCGTTTCTCCGACCGACTCGGACGCCCGTTTGGCTCTTGAGTCGAGTCGGATACTCGCCGCTCGCAAACTAGGGAAAAAAACAAGCGTCCGAATCCGATTGGGTGATGATGATTCATCTGAGGGGGTGGTTGTCCCCACTTCGGCGGTGCGGTTATTCCTCCAATTACTGGTCGAGATGTCGCAAGGACATGCAGTGACATTGATTCCTACGCATGCGGAGTTGACAACGCAGCAGGCTGCCGATTTGCTCAACGTATCGAGGCCCTATGTAGTCAAATTGCTTGACGAAGGAAAGATTCCCTTTCGGCTCGTTGGGAAATACCGGCGAGTTCGGTTCGACAACCTAATGGCTTTCAAGAAGAAGGATGATTAAACCCGATCCGAAGCCCTAGATCAGCTTTCGCAGGAGGCTCAAGAACTAGGGTTAGGCTACTGATGGATCACCCGGTCACTGCGATTTACGACGCGAATGTCCTTTACCCAGCGCCTATTCGAGACCTTTTTCTTCGCATTGCACAGTCCGGCTTAGTTTTCGCCCGCTGGACGGAGTTGATCCATGATGAGTGGGTACGCAACCTACTTTAGAACAAGCCAAAGATGACCCCAGAAAGTATCGCCAGAACTCGGCGTCTCATGAATGAGGCTGTGCGTGACTGCCTGGTGACCGGATACGAGGGCCTAATTGATAAAGTGGATTTGCCGGATCCGGATGATCGTCATGTGTTGGCTGCTGCAATCCACGCCGATGCTCATGCGATCATCACTTACAACCTGAAGGATTGTCCGGCCCAGGCACTTTCCCGCTACGGAATTGAATCTCTCCATCCTGATTAGTTTCTGTCTTTGCTTATTGCAACCGTACCGGGATCCGTCTGCTCTGTTATCAAGCGGCAACGGGAGAGTTTACGCAGACCACCTCACACGGCTGTGGAACTCTTAGAGATATTTGCAGGACATGGATTGATCCAGTCCGTCCATCGACTCAAGCCTTTCTTGGACTTGCTGTAGTCGACAGTGGTTCTTCGTTTTCAATCACCGTGCTCCGCAAAAAAGCACCTCTCGAACTTCCAAAAAACATCGGGAAAACATCGAAAAGTTCGAGTCCTATCCTCTCCGTTAGCTTTTTGAAGCCCGTGCTGCAAAACCCTGGTTTTCTCAGGGTTTTTTGCATATCTGGCCAATTGCTTTGGAGTTCCGTAGCGCCCATGCAACTCGGTGCATGGCGCCTGCGGCGTTGTATTTCGCGTCGCGCACCCCAAATCGAGTCGTTTTTCGAGTCGCGCTGGGTCGCCAAAACATTGGGGATTGCCTTTGCCGATTTGTTTATACTCGTCGAATGTGTAGGCGGTAGAAATCGTTTAACTTCATCGGCGATCTTCGATCGGTAGAAGCAGAAGGGAAAGCGAATGGGAAGAGAGACGCAATTGCAGGCCTTTCCAAACGACTGGCCACTGGTCCGTCAGGTCCAATCTGGTGAGTGTGCCGGAGACCTTCTGCAAACCGCTTGACATTATCTCTCCTGGCTGCGGCGTAAGCAGTTCAAGACCGATCCACGAGCTTATTTCGATCTGGAAGATGATCCGCAGCGGCGGGCCGTTTTCGGTGCAACACTCGATTTGCTTGCAGTAGACGCAGGGCTGCTGTGGCGACAGTGCTACCTCGACCGACGCTTCGAAGTGCTGCGGTACTTGCTCACTGA
>VGZN01000644.1 GCA_016872635.1 Planctomycetota bacterium
TACGAGCCATGATACGGTCAGGCTGATGCCAACAACCCAGAAGATCCCGCCGGCATACTCCCCGGCGGCGGAGTTTGCAAAGCCGACCGGTAAAAAACCTGCGACCGTGATCAGTGTGCCTGAAAGCATCGGAAACGCTGTGCTCGACCAAGCATACGTGGCAGCATCAAGCCGATTCCACCCCTCCTCCATTTTCACCGCCATCATTTCCACAGCGATGATGGCGTCATCGACGAGCAGTCCTAAGGCCAGGATAAGGGCACCAAGAGATATGCGATCCAGGTTCATGCCGATCGATTGCATCAGCACGAGAGAAGTGGCGAGCACGAGCGGCACGCTCAACGCAACGACGATTCCGGTACGCAGTCCGAGGCTCAGGAAGGAGACCACAAGTACGATAATCAGGGCTTCGATGAACGACTTTAAAAACTCACCGACGGACTCGTCAACCACATGGGGTTGGAATGCGACGGAGTCGATGCGAACGCCTGCGGGAACATCGCGTTGAATCGACGCGATCTCCGCCTCGAGGCTTTTGCCTAACTCGAGCACATTGCCACCCTTGGACATGACAACGCCGATCGCAACAGTCGGTTTCCCGTTGAATCGCATCAACTGGGTGGGCGGTGATTCGTAACCCCGTGTAATATTGGCGACATCACCAAGGCGAAAGACTCGACCTGCTGCTTCGACAGGTACAGCCTCAATCTCTGCTACACCTCCAAAATTCTTGGCGACTCGGATGTGGATACGATCGCGTTCAGTGTCGATGCTACCCGATCGCAGCATGGCACTCTGGCGTTGAACACTTGCGAATATCTGCTGAGGGGTAACACCCAGCGTGGATAGCTTGCGGTGAGAGAACTCGATAAAGATCTGTTCGTCTTGGTCGCCGATGAGGGCGACCTTTTCGACATCCTTGATCCGAAGCAGCTTCTTGCGGGCTTCTTCGCACAACTGCTTCAATTCGGCATAACTGTAATCCTCTCCAGTGAATGCATAAATCGCAGAATAGACTTCGCCGTACTCATCGTTGACGGTGGGGCCAATCAATCCCGAGGGGAGTTCTCCTCGGATATCGTCCAGCTTCTTTCGGACTTGGTACCATAGATCGGCTACTTCTTCGCCCCGTGCTGTGTCCTGAAGTTGCACGATCGTCATCATCCGATCGCTGATGCAATACGTGAGCAAGAAGTCGATTTTCGGAGTCTCTCGCAGTTTCTCCTCGACGGGTTCGGCCACGTAACGCTGCATTTCTTCGGGGGTCGCACCAGGCCACACCGCACCGACCACCGAGGTTTTAATCGTGAACGAAGGGTCCTCGGCGCGTCCCATTTTAAAATACGACGCGATCCCAGCGATCGTACTGGCAAGCATCAGAAAGAAGACGAACGATGGATGTTGAACGGCCCATCGAGACCAGTTCCACCCATGCGTCGACTCGTTGGTATTTGAGGACTCCGACGGTGAGTTCTTCGGTGAGCTATTCAGCGCTTGGGGCGACTCGTAACTTGGTTGATTACGACTGGGCTGGTCCACCGAGTTTCCATGGCGCTGTTCGGTGGTCATCTGATCTTTTGGCATCGGAGGTTAAGGTCTTGATCAAACGGCGGTCTGGCTTATAGACTCAGGTGCCGTTATTCCAAATTCGAATACGGCAGGTAGCGTCGATTTTTTGAACGCCGGCGCTGATGATTTTGTCGCCAGTTCGCAATTCTCCGCGAACAACCGCTCCATCGGACTCGTAACGCAGAACTTCTACCGGCACCGAATCAACCGTGTTGTCGTCGAGAATTCGCCAGACGATGGGCTTTGTATTGCCGTTCGCAATTGACCCCATAGGGATGCGTATCCCCTCGTTGTGCGATTGAAGTAGGTGTACGGTTGCTGTCAGTCCGATGGCGAGGTCAGCGGGGGGATCGACGAGTTGAAAGCGAGCGTCGTACGTTCGCGAAAGTGGATCAGCGATTGGCGAAAGTTCGCGCAGTTTACCTTGGATGCGGTCGTTGGGACGAGACCAGAAACTGATCTCGACATCATGGTTTTTGATTTCTTGATGCAACGATTCAGGAATACTGACGACCGCTTCGAGTTCATCCCCGTGTGCCCACTGCAATACAGGTTGCCCCGCCGTGACGACTTGGCCGATCTCTGTAACGACCTTCGTGATGAGGCCATCGTGGTCTGCAACGAGGTCGCAGTAGTTCCGTTGATTTTTGGCGATCTGAAGTCTTTTGGTCGCGGATTCCATTTTCTCGCGTGCGGTATCGAGAGCTGCGATCGCCAAATCGTGATCGGATTGGCTTGCGGATCCTGTCGTCCTCAAGTCCCTTAGACGAGCTTCTTCCTTCTCGATTTGGTTCAACTGAGAACGGGAGGCTGCCAAGTCCGACTCCGCCACTTTGAGATACAATTCCCAATCCTCTGGGTCCAGTCGCATCAATACTTGGCCTTGCCGAACCCGGTCCCCTGTCTCCACCAAGCGTTCGATGATTTTTCCATTGACTCGAAACCCGAGCGAGCTTTGGTAACGAGACTGAAGCGTCCCCGTGAATGTGTTGCGAGATGCCTGTTGGGAATGAGCATCCTCAATGCGGTACGCGCGGACGAGGACCTCCGTGCCATTGGCTTCGAGGGGTTTGTAATTTGGTACCAAAGGTGAAGGCGAGTTTAGGGACTCGCGATCTGAGGAAAGTGAATCGGACGAGTGAAGCCGCTGCATGCCGGCGTTTTCGATCTGGCTACCACCGCGGTGTTGAATAGCCAATCCAACAAATCCGACCAAAAGCAACGCGACCGTGACGGCGCGAAGTGCCCATGTGCGAGCCTTGGGCCGAGAGTGTGCCACCGGAAGGGTATTGAAGAGGTTCGAGGCGGTGTTATTCATGATGTGTAGTGCTCCGCACGTACTCGGCTAAACTCGGATTGGATCGAGGTCGAGAGTTCTTCGGCACGATTCAAATACGCGTCGGTATCCATGATGGGTTGCCAGCGATACCCGTTGAGGA
>VGZN01000645.1 GCA_016872635.1 Planctomycetota bacterium
TTCGAACGAGCGTCGCCAATTCGGGAACTCTTATCGCGACCACTCCGCTCCGGCCAAGGAGCTCGCCGAAGCGATCGATGCCTACAAACTCGAGCATCGTCGCCGTTACATTACGGCAGAAGAACTTCTGTCGGTCATTGAAAAGTTAGGTTATCACAGAGGTTAGGTCGACCCAAGATAATCGCCGTTTCTCAAGGCTCAATTCTTTTGCCCTAGAGTTCACGAATGGGCTCGATGGGACCTCGCGGATGAATTTCCGATTCCCAGTACCGCTGATCCTAGAGTTGCAGCACTCGCGACCGCGGTTTCGACCCTTAAGATCCGTTCCCCTAAGTGCAGTCGTTTGAAACCGTGAAGGCCTGATTGTTCGATTTCCTCGGTGGTGAACCCACCCTCAGGGCCGACAGCAAAAAGAATCCCCCTTGGCCTTTCAAACGCAGATGGATCCTGTGCGGTTTCTTGCTTGTCGGCGGTGTCGCGAGGTTTCATGTGGCTCTCCAGAAATTCCGATAGCGTCGAACCTTCGATTCCTGGATGCAATATCCATCGGTCGGTCAAGGATTTTGAGTCGATGTTGGTGAATAAACTCCTAAGGGTACTTGGGGGATCGATTTGCATCAGGCGATTTCGTTGGCATTGTTTGCAGGCCTCAAGGTTGTAGCGGTGCAATTTGGCAATCGAGTCGTCATCGAGTTTGGCGACACTGCGATGGGAATCGATCGGCAGCAGGCGATCGACTCCGAGTTCGACTAGTTTTTCGATCACGCTTCGCTGACGGTCTCCTTTGGGCATGGCGATCGCAAAGCAAAGGTTTCCGCTGTGGTCTCGGGGAGCAAATCGCTTTCCTGAAATAGCGATGGTGACCTCGCGTTTGTGGATGGACTCGATGGTCCCGAAGCCCTCGTAGCCTTGGCCATCAAAGATCAAGCAGTCCTCGCCGATTTGTACTCGAAGAACTCGAGCCGCATGATGCGATTCGGATTCATCCAAGTGCACAAGTCCGCGATCTGGAATGTGGTTGACGAAGAATCGGGCCAATGACATAGCGGTATCCCTTGAGGGAAAAACAAAGTCTCGTAGAGCACTCCGATCGGGGGGGAGATTCAGTTGTTGGAGTTACTCGGGATTAGGATGCTCGGTGGATTTTTTGGGGGATCCAATTGCTGGCCGCACGCGAAACAGCAATACATAGAGGGCTGGCAAATTGATCAATGTTAGAAACGTGGCGATCGATAATCCGCCCATGATAGCCATTGCCATGGGGCCCCAAAAGACACTCCGAGTCAAAGGGATCATTGCCAGGATTGCGGTGGCCGCCGTGAGGATAACGGGTCGTGCTCTTCGCACCGAAGATTCGATGACGGCATCCCATTCGCTTAGGCCTCCTGCCATGTCTTGCTCGATTTGATCGATAAGGATCACTGAATTTCGCATGTCCATACCGGCGAGGGCGATCACACCCAGGAGCGCGACGAAGCCGAATGGGGCATTGAATAAGTAGAGCGATGCTACAGCCCCGATCAATCCTAGCGGTGCGATTCCGAAGATAAGGAATGTTTTGCGGAAGCTCTGCACTTGGAGCATCAGCAGGCAAAGCATGATCAAAATCATTATGGGAAACATCGCAAACAATGCTTTGTTCGCTTTACCACTTTCCTCAATAGCACCGCCGAGATCGATGCGATAGCCAACAGGTAAAGCCGCTCGTATACCGCTCAAGCGTTGGTTGATGCGGGAAGAAACGTCGGGAGCTTGATTGCCATCCGCAATGTCGCACCGGACCGATAATGTGCGTTCTTGATTCCGACGCCAAACGATCGGTTCCTCAAAGTCATAAGCGACCTTGCCAATCTGTTGCAGGGGGATGCTGCGACCATTGAGGGTAAAGAAGGTCAAATCGGTGAATTGGTCGAGGTTTAAGCGTTCCTCGGAGATGGCACGAGCTACGACAGGTATATTCTCGGTCCCTTCTCGGTAGTGAGCGATCGTGGACCCGCTGAGCATGGTTTGCAGGCCTTGTTCGATTTCCAAGGGCGACAAGCCCAGCAATCGCGCGCGGTCTTGGTCGATATCGATTCGAATGGTTTTCGCGGGTTCGTCCCACTCGAGATTGACTTGGACTGCAGCAGGGTCTTGACGCATGACCTCTCGGACTTGGGATGCAATGCTGCGGACTGTAGTTGGGTCCGGTCCGACGACTCGAAATTGAACCGGGAATCCTACCGGTGGACCGAATTCGAGTCGTAGGATTCGGAGTGAGGCATCCGCAAACTCCGGTTGCGTCTCGAAGGTCTGCCGCAAGAATGCACGAACACGTTCGCGAGCGGCAACGCTTGATGTTTGGATAACGATCTTCCCGAAGCTTGGGTTGGGCAGGTCCGGGTTTAGTGCGAGGAAGAACCGAGCAGACCCTGAGCCGACGTACGATGCCAAGCTAACAACATCGCTTTGATTTTTTGGATCCGTACCTGAGTAGGATGTGGTATGGGATCGATCGATGGAGGATGGATCGAATTGCGGCATCATCGGCTGCAATACGGCTTCCACACGCTTTACCATTGCCTCGGTCGCACCGATCGATGCACCTTCTTCCATACGAACATCTACCAAAAGTTCGGTGCGCGAGGACAACGGGAAGAATTGCTGTTGCAATTGGGTGAAGCCGAACATGGCGGCGGCAAACATTGCCAATGTGATCGTGATGACAATCCATGGTCTCGCGACGCAGGATCGAATGAGGCTCCGCAATGTTCGGTGAAACGTGGACTGAAAGGCTTGGTGATTCGATGCGTGTTTGGCCTTTGTTGCCGGGAGCAGTTTGACTCCGAGAAGGGGCGTGAAGACCACTGCTACGAGCCATGATACGATCAGGCTGATGCCAACAACCCAGAAGATCCCGCCGGCATACTCCCCGGCGGCGGAGTTTGCAAAGCCGACCGGTAAAAAACCTGCGACCGTGATCAGTGTGCCTGAAAGCATCGGAAACGCTGTGC
>VGZN01000646.1 GCA_016872635.1 Planctomycetota bacterium
AACCATTTCAGAACATCACTCCAAGGGACACTGTTGAAATTCAATCGAAGGCCGTACTCCCCGGAGACGTTCTGCGCCATATCCGGACCGCTTGCAGTTCCGATTGGCATAGCGATAGAAGCGGTTTGGTCCGAGGGACTGGCTTGGCTTTCCATAGCACTGCTATCAGAACTGGTCGCCACCTCTGCGTTTGCCGATGCTTTCGGATCTGGGCCAATCATTTCGGACCATTTTCCTTTTTGGGCCTCGTCGAGAACCGCTTCGAGTTGTCGCTTGTATTCCGCGTCCCCTTTCTCTGGCCCCAGTTCTCGGAGCATTCCTCGGCGTCCTTCCACGAGTGTTTGGATCTTGGCCAACTGCTCGGGTGATGCTGTGATTGCTTTCGCAATTTCAGGTTCGAGTACCGCAGCGACCCCTAAACCTCGTAGCCGAATCTGTTCGGCCCTCGCGCGCTGTGTGTCGTTGAGCAAACCCAATCCCTCAGTCTCAATCGACCGAAGTTTTTGCTTGGCCCGTTCCCGACGCTCTCCGGCGTCCAATGCACGAAGTTCTGCAGCGAACTCGATCGCTTTTGCCTCATGTCCTTTGATCAAAGCCTTGAGACGGTCCAATTGCTCCTCACTCAACCCCAGATCGGCTGCCGTTTTAGGGTCGGTAATTGCCGAGAGCACGCCCACGATATCTGGGTTCCCATCGGCACGCGCACCGGAGGATGCACCCAAGAGGATCACAAAACCCAAGGACAAGGAAGCCGCCAAACGAGGGGTTTTTCCGGCAAGAGGTAGATTCAGGAGGCGGACAAATGTGGTGTGCATAGGAAAACTATGGGGTCGAACCGTTAAGGGCCTTAAATGCGAGCGTATCCCGACTCTTCCGACTGTAGTTGCAGGTCAACAGTTCTCTAGTCGTATCTCGATTCCTAACCAGCTTTTCACTTGCTTTTGCGAACGTAAAATCAGGTTGTACTGCCAGTTGGGGCGAGACTTGCGGATCACCATCCCCCATGCAAACCCGTCCTAAACCTAAATGTTTCGGCTTAGTAACCAAGTCGGGGTTTTCATGGAGGTTGTTAGACGTCGCCATTGCAAGCTTATCTCAGGATTTCTCGAAACCGACTTTGGCAAAAAACCGCGTTTTTGCCAGTTGGAGGCTACCCCGCGCTGAGTTTGAGCCCATTCATGACCAAAAAAAATGGTCGTTCCGAGCGAATTTCCAGTTTGATTCGGCATGCGTGTTCGTCGATGGCCACCCCGGATTCGTAGGCCACCGCTGGATCTTGGGGTGTTTTATTGAAAGAAAGAGGAAAAGGCTATTTATTCGAGGCGCAACGTGATTGCTCCGGGAAGGGAAGCGCGAGAACGGGCGGATGGAAAGGACCAAGGATAGAGCAGTGAGACGCCGTCTAAGGAATTGAGTCGGCTTTATTGGGCAACGCTTGAGGATCCGCGCGGCGATGCCCCAATACGCATGTTGGTAGGCATGGGGCGAGCGGCACATAGGTATCCTTCTTTGAAAAGTTGTTCTTTCAGCTGTCGAAAACAGGAGAAGCTTTCGGGATATACCCAAACAGTGACCGTAGTCTGTTGTGAGCGACTGGCTTCAAGTTCCATGCGAAGTCGGCCACCGATTCCCATGGACTTTTCTAAAGGTTCTGCGAGGATTTCTGAGGTCGGTTCGAGTTCAAACTTGTCGAGTTCGACCATCTTTCCCATAGCGGCCACTCGTCCGTCGCTCATCAGCCCGCTCTTGCTGAGCAAGCGATATCGCATCATGAAACCGTCGATGGGTCCGATGGCATCTTCGAAACGGTCGCGTTGCGTATTGCGAGCTACCGTTCGTCGGACTTGTTCTTTCAAGGTGTCGATCATCGAGTCCCATGGGATCACGGTGACGAGATTGTTTCGAACCATCACATGGAGTTCTTTGCCGAAGACAGTCTTTGCCATCGGGGTTGGCAGATGTTGCAACACGATTGCTTGTTGGGCATTTGGCGGCAATTCTCCTTGTTGATTGAGCAACGCTGCCAATTCTTGTTCGAGTTGGCTCATCTCTTGTTGAACGGTGATTTTTTCAGCGCTTTTTTCGTCTAGCTTCTGCATCTGTTCGTCGATGAGTTGTTCGGCGATATGGACACGATCGACAATCGACATCCTTTCAGCGCTGCGGTAAGCGACTTCGATTTCGTACTTTCGAAGTTGTTCTAATTGGCTTTCCAAATCACGATCCAGATTCAGAGCTTTGGATTTCGGATCATTGAGTTTTTCAAGTTGCGATGCTACCGCGGATTCGATTTTGGCTTCGACTTGTACTTTGGCCGTGGAGTAACCTTTTGCACCGACGATGACCACCAGGATAATCATGATGCCGACGAGGTTGGCGATGACGTCCATGAAGGAATCCTCGCCGATAACCATTTCCTCTTGGTGGCGTTTACCCATGGTCGGTTTTACCTCGACTTTTTCTGAGGAGGTGCTTGAAGCGGAACGACTCGAATATCGACTCCGCTCCCATCGAGCAAGCGTTGCATTCGTTGAACGCTGAGGTTCGCATCACTGGCGGATTCGATGGTAACCGTCGGCGACCAGTATCCACCGGGTAGCGATGGCCCCCATGAGTCGACCCGTTCTCGGATGGCGCGTTCCAACTCACGACTCGCTTGCTGTGGTCCGGTTTCGAGCATTACCTCCGTTTCGATTTTGGTTTCGTTGCTTTCGCTTCGAAGCAACCACCGGTCGGCGAGCGCAACAATTCGGATCGGACGAGAGACGGGGGATGCTTTTCCTTCCGCTCGCCATGTTGCCCATCCTTTGCCGGCTGTGATCGATATAGGTTTGCTGTCGGAGTCGGTGCGCGACGCGTTTTTACGAGCTACCGCTGACTTGCTGTAGTCTGGGTTGTTGGGTGATGTGGTGTTGTTGGAGTCCTTGGATGCCGATGGGTTTTGTGAAGCCGATGGATTTTGAACTGTTAAGTTCAATTGTGGCTGGGGC
>VGZN01000647.1 GCA_016872635.1 Planctomycetota bacterium
GGCTTTCCTCCAATCTTATTCAAGCCTCCAACACGGATCCCTTCGCGTCGGGCAGCCGCCAGATCCTGAGTCTGGGAAAGTGTGACCGCAGCTGCTTTCGATGCTGCATCTGTGGCTGCGCGTAATTCCGTACGCGACAGATGCAGATAGGCCATGTCGATTTCAACAGCGATCAAGACTACCAACGCGGTCATCAAGAACGCAATGAGCATCGTCACGGCACCGCGACGATTGCGTTCGGATCCACGACGCTTCTTCAGTGAACGCAACCAAAATCCACTCCAACATTGCCTTATTATACGGCCATTTGCAGTGCTCATGATTGTGCTCTCGTGCCTCTATGAAACGTCAGGACCGCCGTGTCGAGAACCAAGAACGCCTTGGCCCAAGGTGTAGCGATTGACAACTAGGGTCCAACTCTATTTCATCACTCTTTAATCATGACAACAGAACTCGTCGCTGTTCCCGTTAAGGAATAACCATTCGTGACAATTTTATTTGCTGCGCAATTCGCTTTGACGGTTGCTGTAATAACAGTCCCTCTCGCTGCAATCCCGACATCCAACGGAGAGAATTCAATGGTGTACGATTTAACCCCACGGCTATCCAAAACAGCCGCTCCAACACTCCTGGAAACAACAGTCGTCGTCGAACTTTGGATGGCCGTACGACACGACTCATAGGCAGCGGTCGACAACGACTGCTTGAGAAAAATCAGGTTCGTTATTTCAACGCCAACGAGGACAATCGCGAAGAGGACAGGCAAACAAATAGCCGCCTCCACGCATGCAACACCTGCACGCTTGCGAGAACAACGTCTTTTAAAAAAAGAGTCTGTTTTACGGTTGAACATAGGATTGAACGACCAAGCGGCCAGATGCGGTTTGATCCAGCTAGTCTCAAAAAGGGTACCAAGATCAACTCTAGGTCTTGATGGTTCATGGCAACTTACCACACACGCATTTTGTGACTTATCGCAATCCTTTTTAACGAAGCAACGCGGATAAACGACACAACCGTTACAGGCGATCGTAAATCGCTCGGGACTAGAGAAATCAACGGCACGAATCAACCGGTTTAAGATCTCAATTCGCCTGAGTGAAAGGCAAATCGCACGTAATTACTCAAGGCTTTTTAAGGCTATGCTGAAGCACGTTTTCGGTGATCTTTTGAACCCTTGGATCAGGGCCATGGGGTCGGCTCCAATGCGACCAAGGAAGCGTATGCCCGGGCGGGTCCGACAAACCTTGGACCCAGAAAATACTCGATGCATTGAACACAACATTTCCCTTGGGCCCTTCGTAAACCGTGGCAGTCCATTGCTGCGGCTTCTCGCCACTCACCCACGCAGTCCCAGCTCCCACGACCTGCAATCCTGGAATGTCCGCAGGATCCCCATGGTACTCCCAACCGATGAGCCCGGGAATCGAATCCCCTCGTTTCATGCCAGTCCCTTGAAAGATCCAATGCTCGGGCTCAACGCAGATCCAGTCACCTCCACCATTGACTGGCTCGACATTGCGAGCCCCCATCAATAGCCCCTCATCCGGGCCACGTTTCGGGAATGGCCCGTGATCCTTGGCACGTGCTTGCACCACGGGACGGTCGCCTCCGTAAGGCCCACCTCGAAAAAAGATCCGGTTGGCTCGCCCATCGAAACTATCTCGATATGGGGCCACCCAACACACACTGTTGCCCGATAGGAACATCAGACTAACCCCCTCGTCGCGCATGCGCTCGACGCTGCGGAATTGACGGATGTCCCAATACTCATCGTGCCCGACGCTGATCATAACTCGGCTTTTCAAGCCACGATCGGGCGTGACCATGTCGCTGTTGCAACAGTACGAGACGTCATAGCCATGTTGCTCGAGCCAATACGCGAGCGGAAACTCGAGCGGCAGATACTCGCCCGCCCCCACGGTCAGCGGATCATTCACAACACTGTCAAATTGAGCTTCTCGACCATAGGGACGGTCGAAACTGACGTCTGCCCACGGACCCTGATTCCCCTTAGGATGTGTATACACCGAGTAATGGCTCGGCCACTGGTTGTAGGCTTGCCACGTATTGTCTGAACATTGGAATAACACATCGCATTTTCGGTCATCAGTAACCACAAAAATCACATAACTCTGCCAGTAAGGCTCTTGCTCAGTTTCAGGGATTGTAGTCAATCGCCCCAAGTACACGCCGCTGATCCAATCGTTTGGAATCGATAATGAGCAACTCGTCTCCCATCGGCATTCGTGCAAATCCTTTTCCCCAGGAGTAGGTGTTGCCTGCGTTTTTCCAGGCAGCGGACCTATACTCGCAACCTTCCTCGCTCCGGCCCCCCCGTAGTAACCCGTTCGAAAGATCTCAAGTCGAAACAAACGCGTCGGATTTGTCGAAACCTTGATATCGATGGACTCGCCAGCCTTCACACTCTGTTTAGAACAGTAACCCTCAATCCAAGGTGACCGATAGCGACTGCCGTCCACTCGAACCCGGGTCAATTGCCAGTCGGTACTACCAGGCAATTGGTTTTCGCGGACGACTGGATTGTTTGCGTTCGAAACCGCTTGCGCGTAAACGTCGCTATACGTAGCAACAAACACAGCCCCGACCAAGCTACACCGTAGCATCGAACGATACCAACACGAATTGCTCAGCATACGTTTACTCCAATCACCCAAAGTGGCACGACGCTCCGCCGTCGTTAATCAACCGGAACCATCGTAGCACTATGCTAATCCACCTTCAGGCGTCGACTAAAAATCGTTATCCCGTTCGCAATGTAGAGCGTGCTGTGATCGGGCCCGGCCAAAATACATGTGGTTAACGGCTGATCTTTCAGCGGTTTGGGAAGTACACCACACATGCGACCTGTCGGATCGAATATTTGAACCCCTAATTCACTAGTAATGTAATAACGTCCCTTGCGATCGACGGCCAAACCATCTCCCTTAGAGGAGGCCATGTAAGGTGGCGGTTCATTGAATCGAAA
>VGZN01000648.1 GCA_016872635.1 Planctomycetota bacterium
CGGCTAAGCCGAATCTTGACCAGAGCAAACTCGGCAGCTACGAAAAATCCATTGACGACGACCAAAACCAGGGCCGTAAGGACCTTTGCAAGATCCGGAAACCATTCAGGCATCGTTAGTAGGACTAATCCTCCGAGGCGGTAACAAAATTGCAACGAAAAAGCTCAAATTGCTTCGGTCAGTGTATCTCAAAGGACCTCGGTCGTGTTGTACTCCACCCGAAAATCCACCCAACAAGCATTCTTTTCCGTTAAACGGCAGATTCGACGCATTTCGCCCAGCTTGACTGACCGATTCCAGGGGATCGCTTCGCCCGCCTATTTCATGGTTTCGCTCAATTTCAACGCAGGGAAATCCGAAGCAAGTTGCAAACTTGGATGGCGTCAGAACTCCTCGTGTTCGCGGGTTAGCGATCTGTTTTGCAGAACCCCATTCTGCGGAACCAATCTCTTATGCCCCGTCCACGAACGCTCGGGATTGTCGACTCCCGCTGTTCGCGATTGTCTTTCCCCATCCTTCCTTCCTGGGTAATGCTTTCTATCGTGCAATCCGCTCCTTTGCTCCACCGACTCGACAACGCCCTTCGTAACCATCCTCACCTAAACCGACAAAAAGTATTCCTGGAGAGCGACCCAACGCATGTCGTCCTCCGAGGTACTGTCGATTCTTTTTTTCGCAAGCAAATGGTTCAAGAGGCCATTCGCAAGGTGGATGGAATCTCCGACGTGAAGATTCAGAACCTGATCGAGGTAAAGTAGTATCGGTTTACCTTGCCACCTGACGCATCTATCGAGACAGGTATCCAGTGAACTTGGGATAGGCTTTACTTGAACAGGGCATTACTTGGATAGGGCTTCGCGCTGAGCCTGCTGCGACCGAGCGTATTCAACCTCGCGCTTTGCTGCATCGACTCCAAGCGGTGCAGTCGATTTGCCTTCCACACCGAGAAGCTTTTGGATCGTTTCGATCAGAACCTTTTCGCACGCGGGTGAAACGAGGGAGGATCGAGTCTCGGTTTCGTAGCCCCCTTGCTCGTAGGCGATTGAGGTCCCGATGTAGCATGGAGCGTAATCCCCGTACGCTGCCGTCGCAACAAATTCCCGAGGTAGCATTTCTGCTGCTGCCAGTTGGTACTCGATGAAAAGTTCGCCTGGAAGGTGGAGAACCTGTGCTGGTCCTAACTTCAGACAACTTGTAATGATCGGGTCTCCTTCGTCACAGCGTGTCAGCCAAACCCACTGCGTCGCGGCGTAGATCCGTTCCTTGGCAGTTTTGTTTGGGTCTGAGATAATTCCCATCAGCTGTTCTCGATCCATACGTTGGGTTGGAGGCAATCGCAACTCTTGGGTTGTCCAACGCAGTTCGCTGCCAGTGACTTTCACCCGTTTCTCTTCCACAATGGAACGCTTCATGGCATCTGCCATCCGCTGCGCGAGGATTGCGCGGTTCTCGGGTTCACCGTCGTTGTATTTTCCCGCACCGATATTACCGGCTGCCCCGTTGAAGTGTACGTGCAGATTTCCTGTTTCTCTTTGGCGTGTGTCGCGAGCGATTCCTGGGAAATCCGGATTGACTTCACCTTTGCCGTAGTAGCTCTGCGGATGCGTTGCGTAGTACGTCAATACAACGATTGGGGTGTCTCCTTCGTAGAATCGGATCGATCGCAACCAAGGATCGATAACACCTTCGGGTGCTGCCCGAACGTTGGGATCTTTGGTTGCCGTCCAGCGCACTGCGGCCACTTTGCCATCGGTTCCTAAAACGCGACGGTTAGAACCAACCTGCTCGACCTTGGCTTGGCCTAACCCGATTTGAGAAATGGCATAAGGACGTTTCAAGGCTGCTTCGATGGCATCTGAGGCTCGTGTGATGACTTGGTTGGCAACGCTTGAGTCAAAGATAATACCCGTTGCCCCATGGGATTTGGCAAGCGTATCCGCTGAAAAGTCGCACCACGGGGCATCGTGCTGGTGCAAGGTATGCACAGCGACTCGGTCGGGGGTTGTCTTGGCAGCTGCGGCTAATCGTTCACGGAAAATGCGGTTCCCATCATTGCCAATCCCCAACCAATCGACGGCGCACAGCACCACAGGTTCTTCGTCCGAAAGCAATACCAAACCTCGACAACGCAGCGGCTGCACAATGGCCGTCGTCGAACTGTACGGCAGGGCACTGCCAACAGGGGGCGTCGCATCCACGTCAAACGGTGCTATGCGAAGCGACGAGGGCTGAGCATGCGCAACACCCAAGAAAATCAACGGAGCCACGATGGTAAAGAACAAACTGCTTCGACGGGATTCCGAGACCATCGCGGTTTTCCAGGTGAGAGGTTTCGTGCTAGTTCGTGTCCAGGTATCTAAGCAATCGATACCGTATCTAAATACAATTCCGTATCCAAGCTGCATAATCCATGGAGCTATCGGGGACCAGTATACCATCTTCACGGTAGCCATTCCCCAGGCCTCCTGGTGATCAATCCTCGGGAACCTGCATTTGTGATCCCAACGCGGGTTGGTTACGCTATGGTACAGTGCGAAGCAACGAGGCCTTGTCACGCGAACCCAGAGAATCGACCGCCATGATCGAAGTCTACCACCACGAACTTGTTGTCTCCCAGGAGGACATCGACAGCCTTGGCCACGTGAATAATGTGGTCTATATCCAATGGATGCAAGATGCCGCGCTCGCACATTCGGCGGCGCTGGGATGGCCTGCACGACGTTACCATGAAATGGGTGCAGGATGGGTCGCACGGCTTCACCAGATTGAATACTTGCAGCCCGCGCACGCGGGAGATCGGGTACGCGTGAAAACCTGGGTGGCCGACATGAAAAAAGTGACCTCGCTTCGGAAGTATGAAATCCTGCGGATCACGACGACCGGTTCGGAAAACAGCGATTTGGGTACCAACGAGGTGGTGCTCGCGGTCGCTCACACCAATTGGGCGTTCATCGATTTCACGACCCGCACTCCCAAACGC
>VGZN01000649.1 GCA_016872635.1 Planctomycetota bacterium
CCCTGGCGCGTCCGAATTTGCCGGCAACGAGGAGGCTTGGTCGTTATCAATGATTGGAAGGGATCGCATGGGACTTTGCAAACAGGAAACAGTAGGTGATTGAAGACCATTGGGATCATAACAATCCACCGGAACTCAACCAGCGGAAATCCGGCTGAGCGACTGCGGAACGTTCGAAATCGCAGGGTTTTTCCAGTCGTACCGGTTATTCCGAGGATGCCAGATCGGTTTTTCCCTTTGTACCGGTTGTGACTCAACCTCTTCGCAAAAAAGAAATCGAATGCCGTCTAAATCGATTTGACGCGCTCGCCGTCGGCCGATGAACCAGCCGTCAAGAAGCGTCACTATGGAATGGTCGGCGCCGTGGCATGAAGGACGACCTTGTCGAGGATGCCTTTCATCGACATTGGACATGGATGTCACGTCTAAGGATAGACGTCAAAAGCAAGGAGCTTTTCAGTGAAACATAAATTGATTCGCGGGTTGGCGCTGACACTGGGAGTTTGCACGGTTCCCGGCATCGCTTCGGCGCAATACACCATCGGTACCCCGACCGTCGGCGGCACCTCTGCACCAACGGGCAATGTAGGTTCTGGTCTAACTGGAGCTGCCTACTTACCGCTTACCCCCCCAAGTGTGACGATCCCCCAAGTTACAGTGCCCCAGGTTACAGTGCCCCAGGTTACAGTGCCCCAGGTTACAGTGCCCCAAGTTACTGTTCCGCAAGTTGCTGTACCACAAATCACCGTACCGCAAGTTGCCGTTCAACAGGGACAATCACAACAAACATTCAGCCTGCCGACTGCTGCTCCTGCGGTTATCTATAGCCCAGTTGGATATCAGCAAAACGGCGCTGTTGGTACCGGTGTACCAGCCGGTGTCGCCGAAGTCTCATCGCCAAATCCTTACGGAAATCCCGCCTCTCTGTTGAGCCAACCTGCGGCTTCACAAGCAGTCATATCATCCCCATCCATCGCGCAATCGGGAGTTGCTTACGATCACAACCACGTTGAGGGAAATTGCTCGACGTGTGGAACTGGGGCCATCGACACCAGTTGTGGCGTATCGTCCTGCAGTATTCCAACACAGACATTGTGCCCTTGGATTTTCGGTGCTAACGCGTTGCTATTCAATCGCGTTGATGATGAGTACACGCGGCTTTCGCACGATTCCAACATGCCAACCGATCCATTGCTCTCGACGAGCGATGTTCGTATGCCGACAACCGGCGGTTTCGAGCTGATGGCAGGACGGTATTTCGGCTGTGGTCGCTATGCCATCGTTGGAAGCTTCTGGGGATTGTTCTCGCCAGAGCAGTCGTACACGGTAACGACGCCTGTGGGTGGCAATCTCCGATCGAGTTTGCCATTTACGCTGCAAGGCCCAAATATCAGTACAACCCCTTACGGAATCACCATGCCCCTTGAAAACGTCTACAACTGGTACGACGGAGCGTGGGCTCATCAAGTTGTTCGCGACCAAGATTTCCAAAACGTCGAAGTTAACTTCCTATCGTTTGCGCTGGGTGGCGGCGCTCGACAACCGTACCCCATGGATTGCAATAGCGGTTGCGGTCCGGGTTGGGGAAGCCGACACTTGAACAAGCATTCGGATCCTTGCAATCTGAGCATCAGCAGCCCAACGGGTGCTTGCGCTCCGTGGTACGGCGCCCAATGCAGCAAATTGCGACTGAACATGTATGGTGGCCTGCGTTGGTTCCAATTCCGCGATTACTTGCAATACGCAACCAGTACAACGGATGCAGTATTCGGGCCGACCGCTGACGATTTCTGCTACAGAAACAACGTCACCAACGACTTGTTTGGTGGCCAACTAGGTGGCTTGGCGACGTGGTGCACGGGTTGCCGCGTCAATCTGTGGACCGGTGCAAACGTTGGGGTTTACAACAACCACATCAACTACACCTCGAATGCAGGCACATCGACGGATGCAGCGACCGTGCTGTCCACCAACTCCTTCAACGGACAACACTATAACCTGAGCAACTCAATCGATGATGTCGCGATTCTCAGTGAATTGACATCGGGGGTCGGATTGCGAATCACCCGCGGTTGGTCCACCAATATCGGCTACCGGATCATCGGTGTCTCAGGTGTAGCGACAGCGGTCGGCCAAATTCCTCGCGATTTCTCACTCCTCAACGATGCATCGCGCATCAACAACGACCGCAGTTTGATCCTCCATGGATTGACGGTCGGTGCTGCTTACAACTTCTAAAAGCCGCTGTTCCAATCGGTCCCCCTGGGTGAGATTCACGCCCGCATCTCACACCTCGCACTGCAGCCAGAGGGATATGAAACGGCCCGTTGCTCCAGTCAACGGGCCGTTTTCGTTGGAAAACATCGAAAAACAAACCATCGAAGGGGAAACGTCGGACCTTGGGCGGTTCCCGAGTTTGCGTATAATCTAGAGAGTTCTGAACAGATGAGTGCCGACGACAGTCTTTCGTTCAACACTCGCTCAACTCGACGAGGCAGCGTACGACATAGGGTTCCGGCCTCGTTCGATCGCCCAAAGACAAACTATTCCCCAATGACCATCCAGCCAAACCATTCATCCGTGGCGATGCAAACAAAGGAAAACGCGAAATTCCCGCTGTTTCTCGGGGTCGATGTTGGTGGCACTGGGATCAAGATCGGTTTGGTGGACAACGTCGGCTCGAGCCTTGGATTCATCTCTATTCCCACCGAGGAACCCAAGGGGCCCGATGATGCGATGCGTCGCGTCGCGGCCGCTTGCGATCAATTACTGACCTCTCTGGGCTACAACCGAACCGATGTCGCACGGGTCGGACTGGGAACCCCTGGGAGCCAAAACATCACCAAAGGGTTGCTGATCGAGCCGCCAAACCATCCCCACTGGCATCATTTCCCAATCGTCCAGTCGCTTGAAGAAAAACTTGGGCTCAAGGTTTCGTTCGCGAACGATGCGAACGCGGCTGCCTTCGGTGA
>VGZN01000650.1 GCA_016872635.1 Planctomycetota bacterium
GGGAATCCGACCGAGATGGCGACGGCATGCCAGATTACTGGGAAAGACTATATGGTTTCAACCCGAATGACTCCAGTGATGCTGTCAGAGATCAAGATAATGATGGAATAAATAACCTGAACGAATTTGTTAATGGAACCGATCCTGGCGATATGGCAGCACCCTATTTGGTTTCTGCCAAAATGGTGGATGGTGAACTAACGCTTCGATTCAACGAAGCCCTTTATCCTGCTACCTCGACAAATCTGTCAAATTACGGGCTCTTGCCTTCGTTTCCGATCGAATGGGTGTCGCTGTCCAATAACGTGGTTACTCTAAAGCTTAGCCCGCAAACCAACTCCGTGGTGGCCCTCGGGGTGACAGTTGGCAACGTGATGGATTTATCCGGCAATAAATCAGCAACCACAAATTTCACGATCAGCAGTAGTTTCCCAAACCTATATCGTACTCGAGTGGTTTCTGCTGGGGTGGCTGATGCGCCGCTCTACGTTCAGATTGAAAGTGGGCCCAATCGGTGGTGGTTGACCTCGAGTTCGCCGACATCATTTGCGGCGGGTGACGACACAACCCAGTGGTGGAATCTTTCAAATTCACCGACAGAGCCGTCCGGTGGGGGATCGAGGGACCTTCCCAAGATTCTTTCCACATTCATCGAGCGTATTGAGCGGGTGTTGTTCCGAGAGGATTTCGAGTCGGTTGCGTTGCGTCCGAGCAAGGATGAGGACTTCTTCGGTGCAGCGGGATTTGGCGCGTCGTGGGGGCCGGTGCCTCCGGCGGGTTGGATTGTAGACAACCAGGGATTCGAGGCGATCCGGATCACTTCGGCCAATCCGGATCGGGATGGAGATGGTTTTGCGGATTTGGACGGGGTGACGGAGTGGGCCGGTTGGTCGTTCGCTCGCAAGGAGTTTTGGCAGGCCAGTGGCGGGCAGTATCGTATTCAATTTGGTCTGGGCCGTGGCAACGTGGCTGTGGCTGATCCGGATGAGTGGAGTGACCAGGCCCATGCCGAGGGTCGCTTCAATTCCATCCTGAGAACTCCAGAGATCCCTCTTGCCAATGCTTTAGGTCGGTCTGTTTCAGTGAAATTCGACTCCAGTTGGAGGCCAGATATGACTGACGGCAATCAAACGGCGATCATCACGGCCAGTTTCGATGGAGGGCCGCAGGTGGAGATTGCGCGTTGGGATTCGATGCTGACTGGACCGAATTATAAGGCCGAAGCCCTGAGCGAGACGGTGGTGTTGCCGATCAACAATCCGAGTGGAGCCAAGACCGTGGTGCTTGGTTTTCAACTCAAAGATGCCGGCAATTCATGGTGGTGGGCAATCGACAATCTTGAGGTAAAATCGGTGTTTCATGACGTGACGGTGGTTGGGGCGAAGTTGGGTGAGATTGGGGTATCGGCCTTTTTGGACCGGAATCTGGATCAGAGGCGTCAGTTTAGGGAACCGGCGACGGTGAACCCATTGAAGGTGGGCCCGAATCGGGAAGTTGCAGAACGCAATGATGTATTGGTGATCGATCCGGAGTTCCCCGTTTCAGGGGGGAATCCATTGGTGCATTTGGATTTCGAGTCGGCAACGCAGGCGGGGATCAGCGATGGTCGTTGGTGGTTGGTTTCAAATTCTCCGACACAGGGGATGAGTACGCCTGCCGGTCCTGAGGATCGATGGTGGATGGTGTCCAATTCTCCGTTCAAACCTTCGAGTCTGCCGCCCTATGGGCAGGTGACGAATCGGGTCTCAGGGAATCCGCCATATGTGAATCGTCCTGATCTGGCACAGAACCAGATGCTGGGGAGGTTGGAGGACGAGTCCTTCGTGTTGAATTTCAGGGAACTTCCCGAACACGGCAAGGTGCAGGTGAGCTTTGATCTGGTGTTGATGGGGCCGGTGACGCTTGGGAATCGCTTTGTCTTGCAGGCAGACGGTCTCACCTTGGATGACACTGGCTTTGACAATGGGATCATGAACGTCCAGGAGTTTCCGTCGGTGGCCGGTGGGACGCGGTTTGCGTCGTTTACCGGGGCGCGCAGGGTTGGTGGCGACAGCACAGCCGGTGGGTATTCGGTCTACCGACTTGGGTATCTTGTGGAGCATACCAATGCGGCGTTGGCGTTGAGATTTTCGGGTCGTTTCCCCCATCAAATCAGCATGTTTGGTTTTATGTTGCAAAATCATGTGACCTGGGGAATCGACAATCTTCGGGTGGCGACGGTAGCTGCGTCGGATGGGGCCGCCGGGTTTGAGGTGGCGATGATTCCGGATGCGACGGTGCCTGTATCCCAGCCATGGCAGCATCAGGTGGGTGTGGTGTGGGGAGGTGTGAATCGCAGTGAGGTTAGGTTTGAGTTGTCACGGAAGCCCGACGGGATGTCGATCACGAGTGCCGGAGTGATCCAGTGGACGCCGAGTTTGCAGCAGGGTGGCAGCTCAAATCAGGTCCAGGTGGTAGTGAGTGACCCTGCGGGACGGCGAATGAGTCGGACGTTTGCGATCTTGGTGAACGGCGGCCAGCGTGTCGTGGCTGGCAAGATCGATTACTATGCCGGGAACAAAAATTCGGTTGCTGGTGTCCGAGTGCGCATTGCGGAGAGGCCCGATGATGGGGTCGCAAGTGGAGTCGATGGGGCCTATTCGATCGGCGTGCCTGAGAGCGGGTCGGTGACGCTGACGCCGAGCCTGACGACGGATGTGCCGGTGGCCAACGGGGTGACGACGGCAGACATCACGTTGATCCGCCGTCATGTGCTGGGGATCACGCCCTTGGACTCGGCCTACAAGGTGATGGCCGGCGATGTGAACGGCTCGGACACGGTGACGACGGCGGACATCACGCTCATCCGCCGGTTGATCCTGGGCACGGCGACGAACTTCAGCACGGGCCTCTGGCGGTTTGTGCCCTCGGACGAAACGTTCAGCGATCCCACCAAGCCGTGGACCGCCTCGCGGATGCGTCG
>VGZN01000651.1 GCA_016872635.1 Planctomycetota bacterium
GCCAGGGATTGGAGTGCCGCCAGGTTTGTCCGGTTATCCGCCTGCCTACCCTCAAAGCGGTTATCCTGCACAAGGCTACGGGCCATATGGAGTACCGCCGTACGGAGGGCCAGGGCAATTTGGCGTAGGGCCAGGGAACGCGATGAGTCCGATTCAGGAAGAGTATTACCCCCAGGCGCCACAATACCAACCCCAGACGGACGGCTATTTCCATTCCCCGTACCGGTAAATCGACCTGAGAACCTCGGTGCTCAACGCGTCCAACTCGCACCTTCCAGCTCGCACCGTTCAACCACATGGGTTTTAGCTCGAATTGACGCGAACACCCAAGGATTTGATGCTCTCCTGAGAATGTCCCTGATGGGCCTTCAAAACGGAGCCAAAACGACTACAATTCTTGCATCAACGGCCAAATAGGGACTGCGAATCTACGATCGTACGGTCGAAGATCTTCAGTTGTCTCTTGAGCATTCGCACCCATAGCTCAATTGGATAGAGCATCGGTCTACGGAACCGAAGGTTTCTGGTTCGAATCCAGATGGGTGTATTGGCATGCCCCTAAGGGGGTATCACCATCCATCAAAACCCATCTTTTTCCAGGGTTTTTCGATTTCTTGATTCCCTTAGGCGACTCCTGATTCCCTAGTGATGGGATCACCAATGGGATCACGGAATCGGTCGCTTCTTTGAAGTCATCCTCGGTCGTCTGAAGGTAGTGTTCATCGGCAATTTTTTCCGTGTGTCCAAACCACGCATTCAGCACATGATTGGCAAACCGCTTGGATCGCTCCAGCTCCGTTCGCCGGGAGGATCGCAACGCCATGAAGGGCTTGGGCCAACGCTCCACGCCGGCAAGATCCGCAATCGACAGTAAGGCCTTGCGCAAATTTACCTCGGTACATCGATAGGACTGGATCACATAGGAATTGGCCGGCACCATCATCCCCGGTTGAACCTGAGCAAACAACGCATCCAGCTCCTCCCGCAACTCGGGGAACAATGGCACGATTCTCTCGGCCTTGCCAGCTTTCTCGGTTTTCGAGGATCGCACTTTAAATCGACCACGATCCCACGCAATATCGGACCAACGCAGTGCTAGAACCTCACTGGGGCACCGCAATCCACCAAACCGAGCCAATGCAAACAGAACCCGCCATTCTTGATCGGGACAACAGGATAGCAACGCCTTCGCATCGGCCGCACTGATGAATCGATTCTTGCTCTTGTCGCTTCGCAGATCGATCCTAATCCCTTGGAATGGATTCATCTCAATCAACCGATCATCAACAGCCGATCGCATCATCTGACGGCAACGCTTGATATGTTGGCCGGCCGTATTGGGACTCAGTTTCTTGTCATTCATCATCCATCGATGGAATCGATCCGCATCCCCCTTGGTCAAGGCTCGCAGTGCCACATCTCGACCAAGATACTTTTCAAGGTGATCCACCGATTGCTTGTGATTTACGGATTTCTTCCAATCCGTCCGAGATTTGATATAGGCTCGCATGAAGGCCAGCACCGTTCTCGGGTGATCCTGAATCGCTCGGGGCTCGACCACTCCTAACTCGGCCAATCGATCAAACACATCCGACGACAAATCATCGAGCCAACGCAGGGTTTTCGGATTGGGGGGGCGATCCCGATGCATCACCTCCACAAGATGCTCAATATGCGACTTGGCAATCTCCGCATCCGCATCATCCATCGAACCAAGGCCAATCGTTTCCCGTTTCTTCCGGATGTACACCCGCAGCCGCCAACAGTCTCGACCGCCGTACTCCACTCTCCTTAAATCAGCCATCACTCAACTCCCATACGTTGAACCCATGAAGAAATAAAATCCACGGCAGCCGGCATGGGTATCCGGTTTTCGGCTCATGATTTCCTAGCCGTGGACCATCACCATACCCTGTATCGGCATCACCATGCAACGCTTTTCCTAAAACGCTGCAAAACGCTTTCTGAATCGCTCAAAACCTGATCGATCCAATCATCAACCCACCTCTCGATCGTCAGCCTCACGCTAAATGCTGAGGTCGATTTCCTGGGCATCGGCTCTCACAATTGCGCCGGGCACGCAAACCCAAGCCAACCGCCGGCAATCCCAGCATTTCAGCCCACCTGAGGAATCCACCAATCGCCGGCCTTGGCACCACGGACAGATCACTCCTTTAGGCATGGGCTCGGGGGTGTCATCCGTCACCTCCATCCGTGCCATCCGCTCGGAATCAGATCGGGGGATTCCGGCATCGTGTTCTATGATCGCAGCACGCTCCTCAATCCGCTCGACGATCGCCACCAGATCCTCACGATGGGATCGCATCCCAACCATCAGCTCATCGGTCATCACGCCCTTGGGGGCATCGAATCCTAATCGACCACGGGCATCGATCGACAACGCTACCCCCAGGGCAATCAACTCCCGATAGAACGCCTTCGCCGAGGTCATTCGACCACCCCACGCACCCGCCCATCGGCACCCTTGAAAATTTCTACACCCGCTAGGGCACCACCTTCAAAACCTCCAAAAGTACCTTTCGAGGGGGTTTTGATGGTTTCGATGGTGCCCCGTCTAAGGCATTTAAGAAATTCAGCCGCATCGGGATGCACCACATACTCGGCCGTGGGCCGGCCGATCATAGGCCTAACTGGGATCACCTGAACCCACCCCGACTCAATCAACAGATCCAACGCCGATTCGAGCGACTCGTTGTCACCGAGCCCGCTCCATCCCTTCAGTCGAATCGCCCGCAACCGGATCGGCTCATCCTTGGGCCACTCCATCAACCGCCTCAGCAACGGCAACGCCACCTGACGCTCTGGGCACGTTGCCATCGCATAGACTCGGCCGGCATGGGATTCCAAATACTCGCACCAACGCACCGCCATCTCCGCCGCCGCAGCCGATACAGCTCCACGCCCATCCATCGCAAGATGAAGGATCAACGCCACGCT
>VGZN01000652.1 GCA_016872635.1 Planctomycetota bacterium
TGCGAATCGGACTTCCCTCAAACGCGCGGGCTACTGAAAAGCGCATCGCTGAGTTGTTCGAGTCCAACGGTTCGAAAATCGTATCGCTCGATCTTCCTCCCGATCCCCGAATTCTCGCAATGACAGATGCGATCACGGTCGAAGCCGCAACCATGCACGGGGATCTCTTCGCGGGAATTACCGAAGACTCCCAAGTCGGGAAATGGGCACCCACGTTTCGCGAGGCGCAATTCTGCTCGGCCATCGATTACGTCAAATCCCTTCGAGCCCGCGTCGATCTGATCCAGAAAACGGAAGCGGCCCTAGGCGAAGTCGACTTTCTTATCGGCGATGGAGACCTGGCTCGAATGAATCTCACCGGGCACCCGAGTCTTGTTGTTTCGTTCGGCGAAAACGCAGAACGCAAACGACCAAATACGGTAGTGTTAACGTCTCGTTTCTTTGCCGAGTCAGTGCTCCTCGCAACCGGTGCTTGGATTCAATCCCAACTCCCAGCCACCCCCTCGAAACCCGACCTCGACGCGGTACTAGCCACCTCGAAATAGCAAGTTCCGTCATACGTCTGCTACATTCCGAAGCAATAGAACACGTGAATAGTTGTCTCTCAGGGGGAATGACGGCTCCCCGCTTTTGGGTGCATTCCCGCCCCTTCGCCATTCAGTGCACCTGTTTTATGCAATTGGTGACGTTGCATTCGGTCGTCGATCGGCGTTACATTGGTACGCAACGAAATCCCTCTTTTTCCCCAATCCTACCCGAGGAGCTGCTGTGGATATCCTCTCTCCATTTCGCAAGGCCCCATTTCGAAACGGTTGTATCGTGCGAACGCGATTCGTGATCCTAAACACCATTGCGATACTATCGATCACGGCCTTGAATACTCTTGGTGAAGATCGCCCGAACGAAGCTGCGCTGAAGCTTGCATCGCAAATTGAGCCATGGATTTCTACGTTTCAACTTCAGCGCCAGAGCTTTACGATTCAAGGCACCGGCACTCTACCGATCGACAACCAACCTCAATCCATCCAGCTAAAGTTAGTGCGTCATAACGATGATGCTTTCGATCTAATTTTAGCGCATCCCCAATATGCCCTAACGTTGGTACGACGTGCCGATGTTACGGTCGTTGCACTTCCCAAACACCGAAAGGTTTTTTGGGGAGTTGGATCAGTCGACCCAAAAGACCATTTGGACACGAAAGATCTCGGTCGGCGTGTGATTCGAGCAACCACGGAAATCGCAGTCCCTTTCGACTTTTTGAGAGTCCTCGACGCCAATGCCCTCTCCGAGCTAGCCCTCGGCAACACACCAGTCCGTTTGCAGTCCAACGGGAATCCAACGCCTGATGGTAAAGCCTCGCATGACAGTTGGGTATTGGACGAGAATCGCATTCAATTTGAAACACAAAGCAGGGAATCCTCTCGGATCGTCTTCAGTGGATCTGGTGTCGCGGCTTCCCTCGAACTGTCAGCTATCGCCAAAGATCCCTTTCCAAGTTCTGATGAAACCGTCCGCGCGGATTGGGTCACCCGCCACTGGGGTGATTACGATGCTGAGGAATTGGATCGTGCTGAGATTGAAAAAACCATCGTTCGAGGAATACGCCGAGCATCGGAAGTCCTGGCCCCTTCCAATCGACTAACGGACCCCGCTCAGAAAAAGCGAGAGACTGCAAACGGTGAACTGCGGTGGATCGGAGGTCAGCGAGTTGCCTTACTGTGGGGGACTCCCGAGCAGATCGGAACTGCTCACGGGGAACTCCTCAAGGTTGAATCCAATCGCTGCATCGACTCCGTACTTTATGGTTTTGGTTTCGTGCAAACCATCGCTAATGGGAGATGGTTTCGCGCGGATTTAGAGAGAGCGTATCAAGAACTTAAACCTCATATCCCGCCCAGGCACATTGAAGAAACGAGGGCCTTGGCACGAGCTCTCGAGATCGATGAACATTTGATGGAAATAATTAACGTCTTTCCTGAGCTGTTCCATTGCTCGGGTTTTGCAATGTTCGGGTCCGCGACGACGGGAGGCAAACTCTACCACGGTCGTGTGCTTGATTACATGACCGAGATTGGGCTACAAGACGCAGCGACGACTTTTATCGTAGCGCCTGAAGGAAAAATTCCGTTCGCGAACGTCGGGTACGCAGGTTTCACCGGAAGCGTCAGTGGAATGAACGCCGAACGAGTATCCCTCGGCGAAATGGGAGGTAGGGGCGAAGGAAAATGGCAAGGCGTGCCCATGGCGACCTTGATGCGACGGGCTCTCGAGGAATGCGATTCACTCGAGAAGGTAACCTCGCTTTGGGCGGAAAGTCCTCGAACATGCGAGTATTATTACGTTTTTGCAGATGGAGAGACCAAATCTGCCGTTGCCGTGTCCGCGACTCCTGAGGCGATTGAGTTCGTCAAACCCGGTCAACCCCACCCGCAATTGGGTGAGGGCATCAAAGACGCTGTCGTTCTCTCGGCGGGATCACGTCTGGAGGAACTACGACGTCGTGTGATCCAACAGCATGGCCAGATCGGAGAAATGGAGGCAACCCAATTGATGTGCCGCCCTGTGGCCATGAACTCTAATCTCCACAACGTTTTATTCATTCCGGAGGATGGAAAACTGCTGGTGTCTAATGCCAGTCACTCCAAACCCGCGGCAGACTGCCCCTACGTCGAACTCGATCTCAATGGGCTGCTTCGGGATATACGCCATAAGCAAGGGGTAACCGACGGTGCGGCGACCAATGCATTCCAATCCAGCGACTCGTTGCAACTAAATCTCCAAAATGAATCCTCGGAAAACGCTCGCGAGTGCCTCGATGGGCTCAAATGGGACTGCTCGGAGTTCTCGGTTCGGATCGAAGATGCATCCGACAAACTCAAAAGCCATGGATACGACCGTATCGTGCGATTCCCATCTCCAGTACCATCCGGTGACCCGATCAACGATTCGGTCGCA
>VGZN01000653.1 GCA_016872635.1 Planctomycetota bacterium
CACGAACCCGAGTTGGTACTGGCGTTGGCATTATTCGGGCTCTGCAGGATTAGGAGGGTTCAGTTCGTCGACCGTTTCGTCAATGATCGCCGGGGCAAGACCGGCGTCAGCAGGGGCTTCCTCAATCCTCGTTTTCTTGAGCCTTGAGCTTTTCAAGGGGGATCGATTCCGCACTTGTGATCCCATTCAGCTCGAATCGCTCCGATAAAGAACGGTTAGGAAGCTCGTGGCTACCACCGCTCATGTAGTGTTCACTGCGGATCGCCGCCCTGTCGTTTCCGTTGGTCTGTTGTGCTTCGGTGAGGATTGCGGAAACCCACGAGTACTTTGTTTCCGGCAGCGAACCGCTTCGATACATGGCCCACCAAGAGTCTCGCCAACGTTCGATGAGGATCGGTTCTAAATCCTTCATCTGCTGTGCTGACAGCCCGTGACGTTTCTCTGATTCAATCACCATCTTGCCGACAACCACGCGACGGCGAAATTCGAGTCGCGATGCGATTTCCTCGTTCCACTTTTCGCGCTGTTCGGGGGTTAAGACGGACTCGAGCCATGTGTTGGCTAGTTTTTCAACGCGCTGTTCAAAATCGACGTTGTTCCGATTGTTCGATTCGACGTAGGATCGGATCGCCGTGAGCAGTTTCGTTCGCCACTGCTCTTCGGCGATATTAACAAGTTTCTGCGATTGCTCTGGAGTTAAGCTGCAAACCGTTTGAATCGTAATCAATTCGTTTTGGATCAACCCGCGAATCCAACGCTTTGCGTTATTCTCTCGGTCCAACTGCGGATCATTCACCGCATTCACCGCAATTGCCCGAATGGGTACTGCAGCAACTTGTCCGACGGTTGCGGTTTGAAGGGAGGCTATCGCCAGAATCGCAAATACGATCAATCGGGGAGGATTCATTGAGACTTTCGGCGATCAACGCGTTCGAAGTATTGATCGAGGCCATGCCGAAATTCCTCGGGAATTGTGTTGTCCTCGGTGCCGGTCGATTGATCGATTTTGTGATCTTGTCGGACTTCTTTTTCATTCAGTCCTGGTCCGATCATCGCAATGGCAGCATCGGTAGTGTCTCCAGATCCACCCCCGCCGGGATTCGATCCTCCTCCACCTCCGCCACCTTTTGGATTGATTCGTTTGCTGGAGAGAAGCAGTTCAATCACTTCGGTTTCGGCAGCGATGGCGGGTCTGCCTGTGTCGGGACGGGACAAGATGCGAACAGCATCTTTCATGGCTACGTTGACTTGGGCCATAAGTTGCAATTCCTTTCCAAACTCTTCTTCGCCGTTGGGGAGGTCGGAGATCTTCTCACTGACTTTAACAATTCGCTCTCGCAAATCGGATTGCGTGGAGACTAGTTCCTTCACTGCGGATTTATATTGTTCTGTGACGTCGGGCGACTTCGCTTGCTCGGCGACGCGAGTCCGATCTCGCAGATTCATTTCTGACTCTAGGATTTGCATGACCTCAAGCACGATGGATGGGGGCAGCGAGTTCTTCGATTTTCCGCCCGGACATTGTCCTTTATTGGCAGGATCGACTAAATCCTCAGCCCATCGATCGAAGGTGTCTGACCAATATTCGGCTTCAGCGATAGCGATGCCTTGTTGCTCCGTCATATGCGACGAGAGTTTTCGCAGTCCGCCGAGTGGGTCTTCGCGTTCAATATCGTCGAGCACATCGCGGAACTTGACCATCGGGCGGCGGTCATGGAACGACTCGAGATCATCGATGATTTGCCCGACGGTGTTCAATGCCGTATTTTCCCGCGCAGAGAGCTTTTCGAGGCTTGCTCGCTCTTCGGGTTTGAGGCGTTTGAGTTTGTTACCAAAGGCGGTCGGGATCGCTTCGCTGGTCGAATCAGCGACTTGGATTTGCTCTCGAGCGGCGGCCTTGAAGCGTTTGACCAAGGTGCTTCCTTCTAGATTCGCCATGATTTTATTGAGCTCTTCGGAAACCTTGTCGAACTCTTCAAGGAGGGCGAGTTGCTCCTCGACGGCTTGATCCACTGATGCAGGCGATTCGGGAGCGGGAGGCGTTTTGCCAGACTTTCCGTTCCCCATTAACGTGGTTGTTGGCAATCCGAGTGCACCAGCGCTGGGCTTTTTCTTTTTGGCCTCTTCTTCGGCGACTTGGTCGAGCGGTTGCTGGGTGGACTCATTGTCGATGACCCGAGGTGCTGTAGGTTTTGCGGGAGCTTTGGGATCGGTTTCACTCGCGTTGGAGTTCGGCGTCGCATCGTTTCGGTTGGAACCTGCGACTTTGGGATTGTTGTTGTTCTGCGAGGAAGCGGGGGCCGGTTGCTTTGCCGCTTGTTTGAGTAGATTGGCGACTGAGGGCATTCGATTGGCAGAGATGTCCTTCAGGATTTTTTGCATTTCAGCCCACTTCTCGAGATGTCCGACTCCGATTTCGGAGTTGCGGGCCGCTTGACGCAGCAACTCTTCTCCTCTTGAAGTAAGTCCGGATAGCCTCCGAGCGTTTGCTTGTTCAGATGCCGCTTGTTGCTCGATTTGCTTGCGAGTTTCCTCGCGAGCCAAATCCTCGGGAGACATTTGCCGGAGACGCTTGTTCCCTTCCAGCAATTGGATTTCGCGGTCCCGTACTTCCATCGCTTCACGCTGCCATCGGTTGAATTGTTGCAGGACCCACATGGCGTGCTCGCTCGGGGCAAGGATGTAGATCAAATGGGGGGCTGAGTATGTGCGAGTTCGACCGGGTAAGTAGTCTTCGGCGAAGAGTCGAAGCTCGATCGCTTGCGGGTTGATATTCAGTGCCGTCGCTTGGAAAACAGCATCTGCGTCCAATTTCTCGGTGGTGGGACTGCCTGCGGCGACCAGCCACTCACCGGGCATACCGCTCGGCTTATCGCCTGTTTCGGCCGGACGCCATTCCATGCCGACTTGTTTCACCCCGAAATCGTCGTTGCTATGCACAGAGAATTT
>VGZN01000654.1 GCA_016872635.1 Planctomycetota bacterium
AATGACATACCGTCAACTCTACGGGCATCGAGATGAAGCAAATCTTGAAAGCGCGACCAAAGTGCGGGCAAGCCTCCCGCGTGATGAAAGTCCTCCATCAAATACTTGCCACTCGGACGCAAGTTGAGCAAAACCGGAACTCGCTGTGACAAACGATCATAATCTTCGAGGGCAACAGGGTGCCCCGAGCGACGCGACATAGCAATCATGTGGACAATGGCGTTGGTTGAACCCCCGATCGCCAACTGAGTCGTCATTGCATTCTCAAAGGACTCTCGAGAAAGAATACTGCGTGGCTTGCGATTCTCCCAAGCGATCTCAACAGCGAGGCGTCCCGTGGCAATCGCGAGTCGACTGTGCTGGGCAACAACAGCGGGAACAGAACTAGCACCTGGTAGCGTGAACCCTAAAGCTTCGGCGATGCACGCCATGGTGGATGCAGTGCCCATAGTCATGCACGTCCCTGCCGAACGCGCAATGCAATTCTCTATTTCCGTCCAATCCCCATCGCAAAGATTGCCGGCACACCTCTCAGCCCAGTACTTCCATGCATCCGTGCCACTTCCGAGTGTCACATCGCGCCAACGAGCGTTGAGCATAGGGCCTGCGGGAAGAAACACCGCAGGAACATCCGCCGAAATCGCTCCCATGAGTAGCCCCGGTACCGTTTTGTCGCAACCACCCAGGAGCACTGCAGCATCGATCGGGTGACTGCGAATCACCTCCTCGGTTTCCATCGCCAGTAGGTTCCGGTATAGCATGGTGGTCGGCTTCATCAGCATCTCACTGAGGCTCAGCACTGGGATTTCCACTGGAAACCCACCCATCTGCAATACCCCCCGCTTTACCTCCTCTGCCCGCTCGCGCAAATGGGAGTGGCAGGTGTTGAGATCGCTCCAAGTATTGAGCAGGCCGATGACTGGCCGGCCTCGGTAGTCGGCATCATCGATCCCCATCCCTTTCAGACGCGAACGATGCCCAAAGCTGCGAAGATCATCCGGACCGAACCATCGATGGCTCCTCAATCGAGACGGATCCCGATCGCCCGACCGTGCAATAGGATTCGAACTGGAACCAGCCGACATCTCCGCCCCCTCTCCATTTTTCCCGAGATAACCCTCGAGCCTAGCCCCCAGACGATTCCGAATTGCCCGGAGTTCACCGAACTACATAGAAGTTACCGAATCGTGTTGAACATGCGATCGCCGGCATCTCCGAGTCCAGGAACGATGTACTTATGCGAGTTCAGCTCTTGATCGACTGCTGCGACATAAACCGTGACGTCCGGGTGCTCTTGATGGAACAATTCGATTCCTTCCGGAGCGGCGATCACGCTCAAAACGCGAATATTTCCGACGCCCCATTTTTTCAACGCATCTACTGCGGCACGGATCGATCCACCAGTCGCAAGCATTGGATCGAGCACCATGCCCACTTGAGCCGGATCCGCCGCTGGTAACTTGCTGTAGTACTCCACCGGTTGCGCGGTCTCTTCGTCGCGATACATTCCCAAATGCCAGACTTCAGCATCAGGTAGCAATCGCAAAACAGGATCGACCAATCCCAATCCTGCTCTCAGAATCGGGACGATGGCAATCCGCTGAGAAATCCTATACCCCTCCATCGCACATAAGGGTGTCTGCAATGAATGCGGTTCCAACGCCAAATCTTCTGTTGCCTTTACCGCTAACAGCATCGACAGCAGTTGGACTTGGTTTCGAAACTGCGAAGGTGTGGTTTTGGTATCGCGGAGGATCGATAGATGATGAGAGGCGAGCGGATGATTAAGTTCGACGACTCGCGATGGACCAGTTGATTGCACCGCAATTACTCCCATGAATGGAACGCTTCGACCGAGCCCTCGCTCGCTGAAGCCCCAGCTAAATGACGGCTATATTTATTTTCCAACCAGCATCACAAAAGGTAAGCCCCAATTAGCCCGTCAGCATGACTCGCGACGCAGAGACGGAAACGCTTGTCTCGTAACGTGTGGCTCCCCTAGCAACGACACGCCCCATCGTACACGGAAACAGAAACCGGCGTGAGCGCTGTTCTCCACCGAAATCTCACGACCTCTATCCTTCAGACCAAAATCCACAAGGCCTGAAACTATGGCGCATTCAAAGAGAGAATGTCCACGTACCTATAGGTGCCACGATTCATCTCAGCCAAGTCTCGGATCCACCCACCGTCATTCGTCGCTTCACCACGATTGAATTGAATGGTATGGATGGTGGTCATCGATCGTTCCGCGCGACTTTGAATTTCGACCAATTGGGCCTCGGACAATGATGGTTCGGCTGCATCGGTGAGAAAAAAAAGAACGTCCGGCGAAAAGGACAGCCCCATTTTAAGGCCGGGAATATGCTCCGTGCCACCCAAAGGCGTAATCGCCTTAACAAACTTGGAAGCCCTGTCGCGATTGATCTCATTGCCGACCAACATTTTGCCGCCAGTTGTGCCCGGTGTGAGGGACCCAGGAGACTCGTTGTAAAAAACAATCTGGAACTGGTGATTCTCCTTGAGGGATTGGATGCTTTTCAGCAATTCACTCTTGGCGAATTTAATAGGCGCTCCATCGAACTCACTCATCGAGGCGGACCGATCGAGAACATACACAAACGAAGCTCCCGACCCCTGAACCCCCATGAAGGTCGTAGTCGTTTTGCCCGTTCCACTACCTTTCCCCTGCCCCGCGGTACCTGTCCCTGAAAGCCCTTCGCCGAGCCCAGTCCCACCGGTCGGTTCTGTCCCTGCATCGATCGCATACCCCGCCACATCCTTCATCAGTTCAGAAATCGAAACAGGAGGTCCAGCGTCGCTCGTCGCCACCGATGCCGATGCCGCAGTCGCGCCCGTTGACTCCCCGGAACCGGCTGCCCCGCCGCTCAGAAAGTACTCACTTCCTTCATGT
>VGZN01000655.1 GCA_016872635.1 Planctomycetota bacterium
GGGTGAGAATGAGTTTTTCAAAAATCGTCCTGGATGGGATGCGTTGATTCATGATCTCCTCGTGCGGCACGGCGTATCGATCGTTTTTCATGGTCATGATCACCTTTTCATCAAGCAGGATTTGGACGGTATTGTTTACCAAATGGTGCCACAGCTTGGTCATCCTCGATCAGGGAATAGGGACCGTGCGAAAGAGTACGGATACCTCAGCGGAGAAACACAGAGCAGTTCCGGATTCATTCGGGTTCGCGTAGGGAAAGAAAACGCAAGGGAAGACTACGTGCGGACTAATCTGCCGGAGAGTGAAAACGCGAATCGAAGAAATGGGGATATCAGTTTTCCCTACATCGTAGCCCCGCATGAAGGGGGGGAAACCAAACAATGAGAATGCGCAAATGGGATTGTTTTGCAGCAAATCGGTAGCAATGCGGAAAAAACGTTGATTGAGTTAGGAGAGGTTCTTTAAATCGTTCGATGCTGGGCTCTATAATCTTGAATCTCTAGACCGAAGGTCGTTCGATACTTTCCTCTTCACTCACTTGTCGAGAGTCAAAAACATGAGATTGTTTATAGCGCGTTTTGCTACTGTTCTGGTAGGGTTTTTCTCTCTATTGCTCGCGGTTGAAACGAGCGTAGCTCAGGAGAGTTCAGTAAAGTTGGATCCGTCTGGAACGTGGCGATGGGAGTACGATTTGGATGGAACCCACAACAAGGATTTAGTTCGGTTGGATTTTAATGCAGTTGGCAAAACTTCAGCGGACAAAGAACTGAAGGGAACCTATGAGAGTTCATCGGGCCGGAAGGTCGCGATTGAAAATGGCAAAGTCGACGGCGGAAAAGTGTCGTTCCAATTCAAGATCAACTATCAAGGCATGGACGTGAAATTAGAATTTGAGGGAACCGTCAAGGACGATGCGTTGAACGGTACCGTACATGCTTCCACCAGCGAAGGAAGTCGCGATCTGCCGTGGACAGCTAATCGTACGGTCGAAGCCGAGGATGTCGTCGGAACCTGGAAAATGCGGATCGACGCAGGTGGGAACGTTTTAGAGCCCGAGATAGTGATTTCCAGAGATGGCCAAACGTTGAAAGGGAAATACAAGAGCGGAACCGAGGTTGAACTCGATGGTGTCGAGGTGAAGGTCGTGAAGAATGAACTGAAGTTCTTGATCGACACTAGCTACCAAGGAACCAAGATCAAAGCCGACTATCGAGGTCGCCCTTACGGAAATAAGGTTCGTGGGACGATTGACTATGACCTGGGCGGGAATGCCGGCACAATCGATTTTTCGGGCACTCGGTCCGTGGACACAAAGTAGGTGCTACACAACGTAATGCTCGTTGTTTTTCGGGTAGTCGCGGGGATTGGGCGATGATCCACCTTTAGCTTGGTGGATTCTTGTTGAAACGGGTGACGCGGCTGCACAAACTGGAGGCGTCGGTTTAGGTCGAAGCCTCGGAGTTTATTGTGCAGTGTCGCCGTGTTGAATCCCCATCCGATCTTAGTTGGAACGAGTTGCGAGGAGAAATCTCATTTTTCGCAGTCGTCACGCGAATTGAAACCGGATTGCGTTTTGCCATCCGTGAGTAAATTGCAAAGGTATGGCTTACCGGATGCCTTGCGAGAGATCGCTGCTGTCTTGATCGTTTGGCATCATCTCACGCTCCATGCACCGCAGTCGGACTTGGCCGATATCGTAGCCCCTGACTTGATGTTTTTCTCTACAACAGAGCTCTTTATGCTGTCCAAGCCTTTGTAGTGATAGGCGGTTTTTCGTTGGCGGTGAGCGTATCTGCGTGGCCTCAAGGTCTCCACGGGGTTTTGTCAAAGCTGCTAACCAAGTATCTGCGCGTTGGTATTCCCTGCATGGTGATGCTGGCAGCGTTATTGCTGGCATCGTATCTGTTTCGAGCGTTCGGTTTGGACTTGGGGTTGGTGGAGCGTGTTTCGTTGGGGCAAATCATCGCCTGCATGTTTTTCTTGCAGGATGTCACAGGGTACGGGAATATCACTGCAGGCACTTGGTAACTGTGTATTGATTTGCAGTATTCGTTGCTGTTCCTGACACTGTACGGGTTGGTCGGTCGGTTCGTCCAGGATGAGCATCGTGGCCTGTTCGTGTTGGCGATCCCTTTGTCGGTACTTGGGCTGATGGAAGCATTTTATTGGAACGGGCGATTGGAGTACGAGTCCTATGCGTCCTACTTTCTGGCTCCATTTGTCTTAGGAACATTGGTTGGATTCGCTTTACGTTCCAGGATTTCGCCGACGATGATGTACGGCAATGGATTCGGTCTTTTGGCAGCTTGGGTGCTGCAGCCGCGCCCACAGTTGGCGGTAGCGATAATTACGGGTGCTTTGCTGTGGGTGGGGGCATCGCGTTGCCCTGGGTGGCTAGCGCTACGCTGGTTGAAATGGCTTGGGGTCGATCGTACAGCCTATTCTTGGTCCATTACGGAGTGAATCACGTGGTACTATTTCTGCTCAATCCTAGGGCCAGCACGGGCCCAGTTGCTGCATTTGTCGGTATGTGGATCGCCTTCGCTGCGAGCTTAGCGATGTCCGATCTTTTTTGGCGACGGGTTGAGGTTCCATCGCAGCGGTTATCCAAGCGGTTGCAGAGCCAATGGAGCCAGCATTCAAAAAGACCTGCAGTTGGGTGGTTGCATCGGTGGCAAGCACGCCGTGGTGTCTCCGCGGAACCGAAGATCTCGTAATGGCTCGGTATTCACGTTTATTGAAAGTCGAATACCGAGCGAGAACCTCTTGTTGAGTTGACGATGCTTTGCGGGGCTACGGTGTTTTTTGGGGCTACTGGGTTTTTTGGGGCTACTGGCCAACACAATAGAGTTTTTTGCTGGATCGAATGAAGAGTTGGCCATCCGAGATAGCGGGTGATGCGCTGAAGTCCT
>VGZN01000656.1 GCA_016872635.1 Planctomycetota bacterium
GTCAGTGTAACCAATCCCAGCCTGCGACCAATCCGCAACCGGCTGATCTCAACAAGTACCTGCCGTGGGAGTGTAACCAATCCCAGCCTGCGACCAATCCGCAACCGATGCTGTACATAGAAAACTCACTTGTGATCGTCTGGTGCAAGGTGTCAACCTTGCGACACGAAACGACGCTGGGCGGGAACAGCTGAGGACAGCTGTTCTACTGTATTGCTTTGGACGGGAACGAGCTAGCTCGACTCACTATTATTTTTCTTGCCACTCATGGAATATGTCATTAGATTTATCGTGATCTAATCGTGAGCCGCATGGCCTTGTTTCCTTTTCGACCGAAAGTATTTAGAAATGCCTCCTCCATTCGTTGTTATCCCAAGTCCACTTATTCCCGAGAAATTCTCTTGCAGGCACGTTCATTTCCAGGTCCGATTTTCAACAGCTCCGACGACCGATATCACACTGGAAGCCCGTGTCGGGACAACCGGAGGTACACGTCTTTCCATCCTACCAGAGTCCATTCCAACAAAGCCCGACCAACCCATTTACGATATCAACGCCGTTATTTGGGGCGATGAAAGTCAATTGAATGATCCAACTTTCGCCATCATCGTCGGTGCCAATCATGAAAACCGTCGAGTTTCGGTGATGCCAATCGAATCGTAACAGATGGTATTGAGTCCGCTTTGCGTGATAACCAATGAAATCGAGCTGACCCACTAATTCTTTAGTGGGTCGTTTTGTAGTGAGCGCGTTCCTTGCCAGGATCGTAGTGCGCCGCGCAGTCGATCGAGTTCTTGCATCGCCTGCGTTTGGAGGTCTTCGTTTTCGCCGGTACTTGCGAACGCTAATTTCGCGCGGGCAACATACCACTGACCAATCAATAAAGCATACGACTGGTTTCCTCCTTTTTCGATCGATGCCATACGCTGCTCGAGAGCCGAAAGCGATTGCTGCGCCTCGTCAAGTCGATCGCATCGACTTAGTATCCGTACCCGTTCAGAGTCGATCTCGGCAAGCCTCAGTGGATAGGCTGCACGTTTGGATGCGTCGCGATCTTCCACGAAAACCGCACGCGCCGTTTCGAAAGCTTGGGTGGCTGGTACAACGTCTTTGCTAGCGCCAGCCAACCGTCCTGCCAAGTAAGTCAGTGTCGCTTCAAAGATGCGATTCTCGCGCTGGGTTTGTTGGATGGAATCGAGTTCGGCGAGTATCTCGCGAGCGATCCCGATCCGCGTGGCAGCCTCCCCGAGTTCCTCTTGCTCCAGCGCGATCCGTATCCTCAATAATTCGTTTTGCATACGAAGCACTCGTACGCCGAAATCTCGCAAACTGCCTGCCCGCATCGGGTCGAGCACCTCGATGGCCTGGATCACAAAGGGCTTCGCGGTCTCAACGTCCAAGCGGTCGAATTCGAATTGAGCGTATTCGTGAAGAGCGCGGCCGTACCCGATACTGGCGCTTAAGTCATGCGGCCCGCTCCTCAACGCTTCGAAGTGTTTTTTTCCCAGCTCGATGGCAGTCTTGTGAAAAATTTCCGCCTGCGCTACTCCGTTTCGGCTCCGTTCCAGCCGATTCCGAATGCTGAGAATGTCCAGTTCCAGCGATCCCCAGGGATACCCTATTCGCTGATCTTCCGGAAGTTCATGCAGCTCGGATTGGGCTCGGAGCACCGTCTCATACGCTCGATCCAATTCACCAAAGTGTTCGTCAACACTCGCTGATCGGTACATAATATCGATTGTCAAATGGCGTACGCGTTCGTCGTCCGGATTGGATGACAGCATCTGTTCGGCTTGAATGCGAGCGGTGGTCAAAACCTCCAAACGTGCAATATCCAATTCCGGTGTTTGCGACCATTTGTCGTCAGCGATTTTCGAGATGAGGTTCTGCATCACTTGGGCGGTGGTACCAACCGAGTTTTCGGCGCGCTTGTATTGGACTTGCGCGACGTTTCTTTGCTGAAGAACCTGTTGGTACAACCAGGCCATACCCGCCAAACTCGTGGTCACCAAAAGCAAGCCGCCTAGCAAGACGCCTTGGTAGCGTTTGCTCCATCGGAGAACGCGCTTCGGGAGCGACTCTGGCAATGCGGTTACCGAATCCCCAGCAACAAACCTTTCCAAGTCCTCCGCCAATTCGGTAGCAGTTGCATACCGATCTTCAGGATTCTTTGCCATCGCCTTCAAGCAAACCGCATTGATTTCTTTTGGGATCGACGAGTCAACATCCCGGGGGGACTTGAATTGACAACTCTTCGCTCGGCTTAAGATCTCAGCGCGATCAGATCCCTCGTAGGGAGCTGATCCGACCAAGATAGCGTAGAGGGTTGCCCCCAAACTGAAAACGTCGCTCCGCTGATCAACTGCCCCTACCAATCCGTTGGCTTGTTCCGGGCTCATGAACGATGGGGTACCCATCACCGATCCATACGCTGTGGGTTGGCTTCCTGATTCCACCAGATCGGCGATCGGAGGCTCGGAATGCAGCTGGTTGTGGGTGACCGAGCCAAGTGCTTTCGCTAGGCCCCAGTCGACCATGATCGTTTCGCCATACTTCCCGAGCATAATGTTCGAAGGTTTGATATCTCGGTGAAGCACACCTCGGCTATTGGCGTATGCTACGGTATTGCAGGCTGCGATGAGGTGGTTGATCAAGGGGCGGATTCCATTACGCCGGGATTCCGCGTTTGATCCGATCGACTTCCTAACCATCGCACTGGATGTTTTAGGGTCCAGTTCCTTGAGTCGATCCGCAAGGCTTTTCCCTCGAATCAATCTCATGGCATAGTATGGCCTCCCGTCGATGAAGGTACCCATGCTGTAGATGGGCACGATACCTGGATGCTCTAGCGACCCCGTGACGCGTGCTTCGGCCACGAATCGAACTCTCGCGTCATCGCTTTTC
>VGZN01000657.1 GCA_016872635.1 Planctomycetota bacterium
CTTCCATGCTGGGATTGCTCAGCAGCGCAATCGTTGGATGCACGATCGCGATCCTTTTCAGCCAGTCCTCGATCCTTCGAACGGCTTTATACCCGTATGTCATTTTCCTGCAGACAGTTCCCATTGTTGCCATCGCCCCCCTTCTGATCATATGGTCGGGTACCGAATTCCGCACGGTGGTCCTCGTCTCCTGCATCATCAGTGTTTTCCCGATCATTTCCAATGTCACCAGCGGACTACTTTCGATCAACGAAAACCATCTGGACCTATTCCGCATGCAGTCGGCGTCGCGATGGAAAACCCTCCTAAAACTCCGCATTCCATCGGCGATCCCCAATCTGGTTTTGGGACTTCGAATCAGTTGTGGTCTCTCAGTCATTGGGGCTATCGTCGGCGAATTATTCGTAGCCAACAGTGGTGCTTACGATGGACTTGGAACTATCATGAACGCCATGCAAGCCAACCTGAAAACTGCAGCGCTGATGGCGGCCATCATGGCATGCACACTGCTCGGGATCTTGCTCTTCCTATTCGTTCAGGTCCTAGGGGCCGTCGTCCTCCGACGGTGGACTCGGGATGCTGGTTTCGAAGCTTCTTAAGGAGCGGGCCGAGACTATCCCCTACCAGATCCTTTTCGGTACCTCAGCGGCTACAACCGCAACAGACATTACAGAAAACCAACACTAGCCTCTCTTGGATTTTTGGACATGCTTTTCCCCATCAGCGATGACGACTTAGAAGTCGACACACCCGCATTGGTCACGTACACCATCATCGCGATCAACGTTCTGGTCTTTCTCTATCAACTCTCGAACGAGAGCTTTACGTATGGTTGGAGTGTGATTCCAAAAGAGATTACCAGCGGTATCGACATCGTCGAACCGACGATTCTCGAAATACCCGGTCACGGACAAGCAGAAATCCCTCAGGCGCCAGGCCCATCACCCATTTGGTTGACACTGCTGTCTTCGATGTTCATGCACGGTGGGTTCGGGCATATCGCCGGAAACATGCTTTACCTTTGGATCTTTGGCAACAACGTCGAGCATCGCTTCGGTCACAAATGGTTTCTCATTTTTTACCTAGTGTCGGGACTAGTCGGAAGCGCTGCGCAAATCCTCAATGGCCCCAATAGCACGATTCCCAATCTGGGAGCATCAGGGGCCATCGCCGGGGTTATGGGGGCTTATTTAGTCCTCTTTCCCTACAATCGGGTCAACGCGGTTTTCCTTTATCATGTGATCACCGTCCCAGCGGTCTGGGTTCTTGGAATGTGGATCGCGATGCAATTGGCCAGCGGATACGGTTCCATCGCTGCCACTTCTGCGTCCGCGGGAGGTGTCGCTTACTTGGCGCATGTCGGCGGCTTCGTGGCTGGCGCCGCTGCAGCCTTGGTCTATCGCCTGCAGTTGAGTGCTGAGCCCGATTCCGCGCTAAAACGGAGTTACGCGAGAGATCCCTACGCCAGGCGACTTTGGTAAGCGACGAGCGATCATCAGGTCAGATCCGAGATTCAATGAATAGAGTGGGCATGCTATCACGACTGCTTGCTATTTCACTTCTCTCTTTTCTGGGCAAACCTGGCGTACATACTTGAGCAGCAGCGGAATTCCCGGTTCGACCATCCCACCATGGTCGTAGCCTTGCAGTTCAAGAAGGGAAACATCGGCGTGCCCGGACTCCTTCATCATTCGCCAGAGGTATGCGTTTTCCTCATAACGGCCTAGCAACTCATTGTCCCGGTCGCCGGTGACTAACAGCAACGGAGGTGCATCGCTGCGCACATGGAAGAGGGGTGCCGTCTCGTCGATGATCGGTTGCTTCTTGCTAATCCCGCGTTCGTCGCGGATGGTGAAGTGCGTGATGGCTTGTCCACTCATCGGGGCGATACCCGCGATACGATTGGGATGCAGCGAATACGGTTTCAGCCAGCGTTCATCGAGGCCGATCATCATGGCAAGATACCCTCCTGCCGAGTGACCGCTCACAACGATTTTCTCGGACGAACCGTTGTACTGCTGGGCGTGAGAAAACGCCCACGCGACCGCTGCAGCGGCATCCTAGATATATGCTGGCGATTTAGCCTTGGGGCTCAATCGATAACTTGCTGCAACCACCACGACTCCTTGCTCCTGCAATCCCTTCGGAATACTCCGCTCTCCCGACGTCAAACCACCACCATGGAACCAAACGACAACCGGCGCATCCTTACGATGGGTTGGATAATAAACATCTAGCAAGCACTTCTCTTGCTGGTACGAGTCCGCATGAGTGCTATCGCGATATGGAAGCGATTCATCGATCTTATATGTCGATTTCTCAGACCGTTCTTGGGCCTGACAAAACGCTCCCATGAGCAACAACATGGAGAGAGTGACCAAACCTACCAATCGATGGCGACCAGGGAACTTTTTCATCAAATTCATTGTTGATCAAGGAGTATTGGGTTTTGTCGCAGCAAAAAGATTGCCAACGTTTTCCTACGTGTCCCGTGGCTGTATGTATACCACTATTCGTGTCACCGCCGAATCCAATAAAGGAGGGGAGAATCCCATATTTAAAGGAAAAAACGATACTGGCTTCCTTCACCCTATCCGGCATGCTGCCTATCGAAATAATGTTATCCCTCCCGCTAGCATTCGGTTGACAATGTAGAAGCATAGCAACTGAATTGCATGAGGCGTATAAGGATTCGCATCATGATCATCGAACCGCACGTGAATGAAACCAATCCCTACGCTCCCTTGGCCACCGTTGGTTATGACCGGCCACTGACACCGGATGAGTCCGCTGCGAGAACATATTCGGTACTTTGGGTTTGGCCGGTAGCGTGGCTTACGACTGCGATCTCCGGTGGTGTGTTCGGGTTTGGCTTGTGCATGATCGCCAGTGGGATTCC
>VGZN01000658.1 GCA_016872635.1 Planctomycetota bacterium
CATTCCGTACCAGGCTCCGAAACCTTGGACCCCTAAAATCAATTCACCGAGTGCGGGAATCGAGATCACGCCTAGTACAGGCTGGCTCCGGTAGGTCAGTCCAACCAACGTCGAATAAAGGGGAACACCGGAGATGAAGCTTTTGGTTCCATCGATGGGGTCGATGATCCATTCAAAAGGGGTTGTTCCAGCGATCCCGCCGAACTCTTCCCCGAGGATTGCATCATCTGGATAATACGACTCCAGGAGCTTTCGGACGGTTTCTTCCGCTTGTTTGTCTGCAAGCGTCACCGGTGAGCGGTCGTTTTTGCGTTCAACCCGGAACGAATCCGTTCGAAAATACTTGAGTGTTACCCTGCTCGCTTCCGTGGCAAGGCGAAGTCCGAACTCGATTCTCTTTGCGAAATCGCTTGGCGAGACGGCATCCCAGTCCAAGCCTTTCCCGTTTTTTTCGGTGCTCCCGGATTTCCCCGGGAGGCTTTCATCCGCTAGGGTCGCCGGGTTTTCACGAAGCGAAGCCTCAATACCGGCTTCGGAGAGAGATTCCGGCAGTTGAAAATCGGGAAAAAGGACCATGGCGAGCGAATCTCTTGGTGTAGCCTGCGGGTTTGGGAAGATGGCGTTATTGCCTAGCCGGATAGCTCCATGAATTGCCAAAACGGACGGCTTAAATGCCGACCATCGTGGAGTACAATAAGGTAGTCACGACGGGAACGCTAGGCGTGCAAGGCTCTCAAGTCCTCGTCAAAAAACGCGATCTCGATACCTGCCTACGCCAGGCTACCCCCTCCCACCCCCCCTCCCTCAGATCCTCCATGTCATCGATCCCGCAAGCGGACTCGCGTTCGGACGACCAGCAACAGACCAAAAGGTTGGATTCTGTTTCCGAGGGAACCAGTGTTTTGTTGGGTCCTAGCGCAAAGTCCGAAGCTGCCGTTTCCGCAAAGGCTCCCAAGCCGCTCCCAAAGAGGTCTTGGGCATACCGTATCGCATCATTGGCTTTGATCGGTGTCGTTGGGAGCGCCGTTTACTTCACTCGCGATCGTTGGGAACCCGTGCTCGAGGGTTTTATCCGTCCAGCCGCTGCGGGTGCTCGACCAAAGCCTCGTCCACCGGTTGTCAGTATTGCCAAGGCTCAGAAAGAAACCGTACCTCAATACATCAACTGCCTCGGAACGGTAACGGCTTTCAATAGTGTTGTCGTTAAAAGTCGGGTCGACGGCGAGTTGGTGGAGGTGTCGTCGCAAGAAGGGCAAATGGTTGAGGCCGGGCAACTGCTGGCCAAGATCGATCCCCGGCCTTTCGAAGCCTCGCGTGACCAGGCGAAGGGGCAGTTGCAACGGGATTTGGCAGGGCTCGAGTTGGCCAAGCTCAACTATGAGCGTTCCAAGAATCTGCCGGTCGGAGATACATTGTCGCAACAAGAGCGAGACGAGCTCGAGGCGGTGTACAAGCAAGCTCAAGCGATTGTCGAGGTGGATCGCGCTGCGGTGACGAACGCCGAACTGCAGGTTACCTACTGCAGCATCGTTGCGCCCATTCGAGGTAGGATCGGATTGCGTCTGATCGATCGAGGCAATGTCGTCAAAGCGAGTGACCCGAACGGCCTCGCGGTGATCACTCAGCTGCAACCGATTTCGGTTGTATTTCCGATACCGCAGGATGAGATCCCCCGCGTGCAGAAACAGCTAACGACATCGAACGCTATCCCCGTCTTTGCCTACGATCGAAGTTTTCAAAATCAGTTGGCTGCAGGTACGCTTACGGCGATTGACAATCAAGTCGACGCGACAACAGGGACGCTAAGGCTCAAAGCAACTTTTGAAAACACCGACGATGCTTTGTTTCCAAATCAGTTTGTCAACGTTCGATTGCTGGTCAAGCAATGGAACGACTCGGTGGTTATCCCATCGTCGGCCGTTCAACGCGGGATCGATTTTCTATACGTCTACGTGGTGCAAGAAGACTCCTCTGTTGAAATAGCAAAGGTTACTGTCGCCTTTAGCGAAGGTGGCCGATCCGTGATCAGCTCGGGCCTGGAGGAGGGACAGACCGTTGTGACCGAAGGAACCGATAAACTTCAACCCAAAGCCAAAGTCACCTTGCCTGGCTCCGCGAACGCCTCGGGTGGTCCAGGGGCCGCGAATAGCGCCCGTGATGGGGCTGGCAAACAGGATGGGGCAACGTCGCAGAGTCCTTCGAAGCGGACTCCTTAAGACGATGAACATCTCCAAGATTTTCATCTTACGTCCGATTGCGACGGTTCTCTTGATGGTTGCCATCCTGCTCAGTGGGGCGGTGGCCTACCGGCAGCTTCCTGTTTCGGCATTGCCTCAAGTGGATTACCCCACGATCCAGGTTTTGACCTTTTACCCTGGTGCTGGTCCCGAGGTTATGGTCTCGTCGGTGACCGCACCATTGGAAAAACAATTCGGTCAAATACCGGGTTTGTCCCAGATGACCAGTTCGAGCACGCAAGGCTGCTCGGTGATCACGTTGCGATTCGTACTCGATCTCAACATCGACATCGCCGTTCAGCAGGTTCAAGCGGCCATCAATGTGGCGGGCAACTTCCTGCCTCGCGATCTGCCGAATCCACCGGTTTATTCCAAAGTCAATCCTGCGGATGCGCCGGTGCTAACGTTGTCGTTGTCCTCAGACACAATCCCCCTTCCACGTATCCAGGATTTAGCGGATACGCGATTGGCTCAGAAGCTTTCGCAAGTAAAAGGAGTCGGTCAAGTTTCCGTAACGGGAGGACAGAAGCCAGCGATTCGCGTGCAAGCGAACCCGACAAGTCTATCGGCTGTCGGCCTTACTTTGGACGACCTGCGAACCGCGTTGGTGGCTGCCAATGTCAATCAGGCCAAAGGAAGCTTCGACGGACCTAA
>VGZN01000659.1 GCA_016872635.1 Planctomycetota bacterium
ATCCACTGATCTGCTTGCCGTCGACGAGGAAGTCTGCATTGACTAACAATCGATCGCCGAGTTGTGCCTCGCCATCGCAAGCTTCGCCTGGGGTGACTCGCTCGAGGGTTCGTTGGAGCTGACGTTCGACTTCGTTATCGGTCAGCATATATTCGGATTTGACCAGATCCAAGCCTTCCCATTTGGGAACATCGAACTCTGGGCGTACTTCGATTTTGAACTCAAAAGTAAAATCACCAGCGTCGGGCAACCGGACAGCACCGTAGTCCATGTCCGGTTCCGAAATAGCGGAGAACTCCCCGCTTTCGGTGATTTGTTGAAGACTATCCATGACCAAGGTGCTCTTTACCTGGTCGGCAACCGTTTTCTTGAACCGAGCTTCGAGGAGCTTGCGGGGAATTTTCCCAGCTCGGAACCCCGGAAGATCTGCTCGGGGAGCAATTTCATCGTACGCTTTTCGGAAATAGCGATCGAGTTCCGCTCTTGGAACCGTGACCACAACATGCCGTTCGCAAGCACCCGGTTTGTCGATCTGAACCTTCAGATCGAGCTTGCTGTTGACCTCAGTTTCAACGGTCGACATTCTTTTCTTCAACTGCTAAAGACAAGAAAAAAATAAGGGCATCCCTAAGCAGCGAGAGCGGGTGATGGGATTCGAACCCACGACAACAACGTTGGCAACGTTGTGCTCTACCAACTGAGCTACACCCGCAGAATGAACTGCCTAGCTGATGCCCTCTACCAAAACATATTCCGACGAACGGCCACATATTGACGAGGGTTTTTCCTCGTTGATACTCGGTTGGCCAGCCGTGGCTGGTCCGTCCGTCGCGACGGATAGTATAGGATCTCCGTCCTCGGACGCAAGGGTCGATTGGGCCTCAAAATCCCGATTGAAGTCCTCGGGAATCGAATCTCGTGTTTTGAAGCTTTTCGAGCACCGTGTCCCAGGAACGGATGGGCATCGGTCTAGACCTGAAGAGCCCTTTTCGGTATAGCACTCATCCAGGGTTAGATTTTCCCTGTTCAGATGTGAAACTTCTAAGGAAAAAAGGGTTCAAGCCAATGCGCCGCATACGCGATGCCCGTCGGTTCTCCAGTGCCTTGCTCGCTTTTGCAACAATCATTTTCTCGAATTTCGCCTTGGCCCAAGACTTTACTTCGATGGGTGGATGGATTTTTGGCAATTCGACATCCAAATCAGATACTGGCCCAAAATCAGATGGCGGCAAGGTAGGAACGAGCGCCTCGTTCAAGAGCTTGGGGCTCGAGAGTGATCGGGGAATGTCCGATATGTCGGACCGTTTTGAAGTGGGAAGTGGCATCATCGAACAAGACGAGGTTGAGGGGGATTGGCTAGCCTGGATCGCATCCAAGTCGAAAACTTCCAAAAAAACATCGAGTTCATGGCTACCTACGTGGGGGACTCCCACGAAAAAAGTGAACTCGCTAACGTACTCGCGAAACAACAAGACGACATGGCAAAAATTCCAGCAGTCCTCGAAGCAAGCGTGGAGAAAAACAGCTGACGTTCTGAATCCCTATCCGCCTCCGAACCCGAAGAGTTCGAAAAAATCCGGGAACTCATGGTTTTCCGGTTGGGGTGAGTCGAAGGATTCCAAGAAGATTGATTCGGTACCCGAGTGGCTCGGCCAAGAATCTCCGAAGTAGGCTTGCGGTTGGTCCGAATCAGGTCCTGGGCTTAGTTCGTCGCTGGAGAATCTTCATCCGGTGCGTTTGGACGCTTGTTGTCGGAAGGAAAAGTTGGAGTAGAGCGAATAATCTGTCGCGGGAGAGGTGGCGAAAAGGAACAAGAACCGAACTTTTCGTGGCAAGACTTGTCAGTCTTAAATCCCGCGGTTATGGTACCACCATTGCCTGGCGATGTAGCTCAGTCGGTTAGAGCAACGGCTTCATAAGCCGTGTGTCGGTGGTTCGAGTCCACTCATCGCTACTCACGGTTTCTTATCGGTGTTCAAACTCGGACGGAGTTCCGTGTTTGCAGATCTCCGCCGAGCAAGCAGGCAAGTGCCACGTTCATGCTGAATGCACCTTTTTCGGTGCTTCTGGAATAAATGTAACGCAAGTAATTGTAGCCATGGTTCTTCCGGACCCGTTAATATTGTCTGAGACCTTTTCGATCATTTCGGTCCTGCGGGAAGATGCTCCATCAGGTATCGCATGATGAGCATTCGAACGTGGACTTCAGTCCCTTTCCCTTCACGCAGACCATGGTCGCGATTCGGGTAAACCATGTAGTCGAACGGCTTTCCCAATTCAATCAATCGATCCACGAGACCCTCGATGATCTGGATATGGGTGTTGGTCTCCCCAGATCCTGTGACGATCAACAGCTTTCCGCGAAGTCCCTCCGCAAAATGGAGCGGTGCTGAACGAGCGTACCCTTCCGGATTGACCGTACGGTCTTGCATGTAAATTTCTTGAAACCACGCGTTGTACAGATGGGGCTGAGGCTTTGGAACCACTGCGATTCCTACTTTGTACAAATCGGGTTGTCGGAATAAAGCATTTAGCGTGTTGGAACCACCGCCACTCCACCCCCAAATAGCGACACGGTCCAAGTCGACATAACTGCGAGTTCTCGCCAATTCACGGATTCCGGCAGCTTGTTCTTCAGTTGATAGGGGCCCCAAACTTCCGAAGATCGCGTGCCTCCACGCAACTCCTCTAGGGCAAGGTGTACCCCGATTGTCGATCGACACGACGATATAGCCGAGTTCTGCTACTGCTCGATTGAAATCGATTTGAGCAGCACCCCACTCATCAAGGACCGTTTGCGCGTGAGGCTCCCCGTAAACATAGACAAAGACGGGGTACTTCTTTTCCGGATCAAAATCCTTAGGCTTGACCATCCACGCATCC
>VGZN01000660.1 GCA_016872635.1 Planctomycetota bacterium
AAGGGTCGAGATGGCTTGGCCAGAGGTGTTCTTCAACTGCAAATCAATCGCGATCTTCGCCGTGTCAGCGACGTTAATCGCCAGTGCTTGGGTGACCGAATTACCAGCCACGTCCACGAGCCGCAAAATAGCAGTTTGTGGCCCCAATTGCGCGGCTGTCGGCGTCCAAGTCAGCACACCTGTTTGCTGGTTGACGGTGAGTCCAGCAGGAGCGTTATCGAGGACATAACGCAATCCATTTCCTTCTTCAGGATGGATCAAGTCAAAGACCAGCTGAGAGCCAACATTGGCACGGGTCGGAAGTTGGTTAGCCGGAATTGTAGCTGGTGCGGTTGGATCGTACGTGAGAACCAAGGCTGGGGATGCAAGTGATGTTTGCCCACTAATCGTCTGGGTGGCTACAACCGAGTATGTCCCGGCTCCTAACTGAGAAATCAGTGTGGTTGTGATCGTGGTCGAGGCACCAGTCGCGACGGCTGTACCTACAATTTGATTCCCAACTTTCAGGTTGACGGTGGCACCTACGGTGGTTCCGTTGACCACCAGTTGCATGCTGGCGGCATTGGTGATGTTGTCGCTGTCGCTAGTCCCCGAATCGGTTGCGGCTGCCAAATCGATCGAGGTCGGAGCAGTCACAGGGGCGGCGACATTGAACGTCAACTTCTGGTTATCAGCAAATTCCCCACTCGCGGAGGATGATGCAGCACGCACACCCACGTTGATATCGAACGAACCGCTGAAGTTCTGGGGAGCAGTCACCGTCATCAACCCCGTGGTGCTGTTGACGTCGAACTGATATGGGACACTTCCCGAACGCGTCCCACCATAGGCGACCGCGTCCCCTTCTTTGTCCTGGGAACTTAGCTGGATTGTTACAGTTTGTCCCGGTGCGATTGGCGGGACGGTGATGTCGTTCAAGAAAGGCGCACCGTTGCTGGTATCCGCACCTGCAGTCGCGACAAAAGTTGTCGAGAACGATTGACCGGTGGAGTTGGTCACAGTGACGGTTATCGTCGATGATCCGGTAGTACCGAGCGATTTCAGGCGAATCAAGCCGTTCCGCGTGTCGTTGAAAATCTCCATCGACTTGATGATTACATCATTTACCGGCTTCGAGGAATTGGTCTGGGTCCTCGAAATCGCTTGCCGAACCGATTCGCCTTGGATCAATTGCCCGAAGATCGAATGATTGAAATCAAGGTGCCGTTGTGGACCTTCCGTGATGAAGAATTGCGAGTCATTCGTGTCATCGCTCGACTTTGCATAAGAAAGCACGCCTGTGCGATTGTGTTGCAAATCGACATCGAACTGATCATCGAAATCACCCAGATTCGATCCACCGCTACCGGTGCCCGTCGGATCTCCACCTTGGATCACAAAATTATCGATCACGCGATGGAAGGTAATCTTGTTGGTTGCTGATTGATTATAAAACCCGGAATCGACCAACTGTGAGAACTGGTTGACTGGTCGAGGCGCTTCATCCGCAAAGAGACGATAGACCATTTCGCCATAACCGTTGACGACCATACGAACCGATTTGGGGTTCGAAATCAGTTCCGCGCTGATGGCGGCAGGGTCGCTGCTGCTGACAGTGATGGTCAAGGGCCCGCCATTGGGATCATAGGTGTCCACCGGAACGTGCATCGGTGATTTGAACAACACGGTCTGATTGGGGATCTCGACGATCCAAGGATTGCTAGACTGTGGAATCGCAACACCAGATAGGGTCGCGAGTTGCTCCAGCGTCTTTAACCCAGTGGCTGTTTGACCATTGGCAAATTTCCAGGTCGGCAGCGTCGAGATGCCTTGTGCTGTCCCTACAGAGTTGAAGGAACGGTCAGGATTGGTCACCTCAATAAATGGAAGGTAATTCGCTCCCTCGAGGAATAGCTGCCTTTGCTCCGTAGAAACGGAATCCCAGTCCGCCCCGTAAAGCTTGGCACCCGCAGCGGTCAAAGCCTTGGCAAACCCGACCAAGTCGGCGGCGTTCTCACCTTCGGCCTGTAGGCCCGTCCCTCCATTAGACTGGTTTGCAAAACCTGAAGACTGCAAAACAGTCGGCGACGAGTTCACGAAGGCGCCGGAAGCCGAAGCCGCCGAAGCGGAATCAAAAAAATCCGCCGCCATCAGTTCTCGACGCTCCAACGGTTCAAAGCGAATCGACCGATTGGCTCTGCTATCCCGCGACTCCGACAGTCCGTTGAGCACCTCTCGGATTATCCATCGTGCATTTCTTTTCAGATGCTTGCGATGCCCACGATTTCCCATTGCTTTTGCCTCAATTGGCCTCGTACGAGGAACTTGCCAAACTCGAAAAGTGACAACACGGCTCTTGGTTGCCTAAGGCTTCTTTCCCAAAGATTTCGCCATGTTTTTAAGGTTAGTTGCACCTCCCGGACAACGCCCTCGCCCCACCGACCGTTTCCACCGTCTTGGGACTTGGACCTGCCAAGTTTGCGGGTTAAACCAGTAATTCCCCCTGGGTCCCCTTTGCGTGCCCCTTTTTCCTCAGAGCGATTTTCGGGCCAAAGCGACAACTTGCGGTCTTGGCTTTAGGCAAATCCTCAAAATTTTGGATGTTTTTCCCCCTGCAAGAGTTCCGTCCTGGACTCTAAAGGTGGGGAAATGCTCGAAGTGAGCTAGCCAGACTCAGGTTCGATTTGCATAATAGGACCCTCACATTGGTTCGAAAATGTTTTCCTAAGCTGAAGTTTTGATCTGCGATGGCCAAGAGTAAGAAGAAGAAAGAGACAACGTTCCTGGTTTGCCAAGAGACCGGCGACATTAACTATGTGTTGCTCCGCAAACCCGGTGCAGAAAAGCTGCAACTCAAGAAGTACAGCCCCCGCCTGCGTCGCATTACTCT
>VGZN01000661.1 GCA_016872635.1 Planctomycetota bacterium
GGGTTCCTTTCTTCCGCGGCATGATCGCACTTTCCAATCGCGATTCAGCGAGCGCCACCGCGGCACTCGAGAAATCCGCGAAAACGCGCCCGGACTTTCTTCCTGTCTACCGTCAACTCGCATCGGCCTACTCGATGACCCGTGACTACGAACGGGCTGTTCTGTCATTGCAACGCTACTTGAAAGGGTCCCCCAACGATTTGGAAGCGATCGGCGTCTTGGCAACGGCCCTTTCTAACTTGGACCGAGGGGATGAAGTGATCGAACTTCTCCAACCGATGATGGAGTCGGGAAAAGCAACCAACGACATGCGTCAAGTTCTCGCGCGGATTTATATTGCTAAGAACGAACCCCAAAAGGTCATCGATGCCCTATCGAATGTAGCCACCCTTTGGCCTGAAGACGTACGGACTGCAAACCTTTTGAGTCAAGCGCACCAAGCACTTGGGAACAACGCCGACGCAGAGAGATATGCAAAGATTGCGGAGGCGGGACAAGCCGATGTACAGTCGATCGATAATCGCATCGCTCGGCTCCTCTCCGGCAACGATCAATCGGCGGAAAAGAATTATGAATTGGGGCACATCTTCTTGCACAAGCAGTCTCGTGAAGATGGATTGCACTGGCTCAACTCAGCCTTGATGGTCGACTCCAGCTATCTGCCCGCACACGAAGATCTGGTCATCTACTTCACGCGAACCAATCAAACGGAACTCGCTGCTCGGCACCAGCGATACATCAATTTGCGTAGGGGAACTCAGTGAGCCAGGACGTTGTACGCACGTTCGTTGTCAGTTCCCTCTCGAGGCTATTGCGATGGCGAGCGATCAGGGCTTGCGTTGGATTGTTGTGCGTTGGAATGATTCTAACAGGTTGTGAAACCAAAGAAGCCCCGCCCGATTTTCTGAAAGGAGACACAGGGAGTAACGCCACAGGGAGTAACGCCATCCCTCCGAACGGTAAAGGCTCAAGCAGTGCTGGCTCAAATAGTGCTGCGTCAAAAGGACAACCAGGTACCAATGCTTCCGGCACCCCGGGGGCTGGTGCTTCTGTTTCAGTCGCCAGCAACATCGCTGTTCACATGCATGAAGGAGCTTTGCGCGGTACCTTGTATCGCAATGGCAGTGAGCTTGGGAATATGTTTCTTCCCGAAACCACGGGTGGTGGCATTGCGGTACTCGATTTCGATCGCGATGGGCGGCCCGATCTTCTCTCCGCGGGAGGTGGAACTCCCGACGTGAACAGCAAGACCATGATGGGATTGCCCGGTGCTTTGCTTCGAAACGAATCTGGGTTTGTTTTCAAGTCGGTTTCAGATCGGGCGTGGCTCGATCTATCAGCGATTTATAACTGCGCTATTGTGGTTGCGGACTACGACGCTGATGGATTCCCGGATGTGCTATCGACCGGCTATTCCGGTTTGCAGCTTTTTCACAATTGTGGCGATGGAACCCTTGAGCTTGTTACGACATCGGCGATGGAGTCCGCGGGTGCCGGGGTCGGGCTAAAGGATTCGCAATGGAGTTCGGCAGCCGCGTTTTTTGACGCTAACAATGATGGTTTGCTCGATTTGTACGTTGCTCACTACGCCAATTGGTCGTTTGATAACAACCCGATCTGCAAAGTCCCAGCAGGACCTGGAAGTTCCGACAGCGTGGCGGACTACTGCGGACCGAGAGAGTTTAAAGGGCTGACCGATGCGATGTTTCAAAATCGAGGGGATGGTACCTTTGCCAACCTCTCCGAGGTTGTCGGGATCGACGAGACCCTCCGTGGGCTAGGGGTTATGGCGGCGGACCTCGATGGCGATCGAGATGTGGATATCTACGTCTCTAACGATGTCGACCCAAACTTGTTGTACCGCAACGATGGAGATTTTCATTTCACGGAGGTGGCTCGTCGAAGTGGTGTCGCGTGCAACGATTCGGGAATCCCCGAAGGAAGCATGGGGATTGCTCTCGGTGATTACAACCTCGATGGCAAGCTTGATCTTTGGGTTACCAACTATCAAAACGAAGTCAACGCGCTCTATAAAAACAATGGAAATCTGTTTTTCACGTATGCATCGAACACGGCGCGGATTGGGCCTACCGATGAAGCTTCTGTGGGATGGGGAACCGCATTTGTCGATATGGAACTCGATGGTGATGAGGATTTGGTAGTCGCGAATGGGCACATAGAAACTCGTGCGATCGGCTCCGCTTTTGACCAACGCCCACAAATCCTCGACAACATCGAGGGCAAATTTTTTCGGCTGGTGCCCCGCGATGGAAATTACTTGGCCCTGCCACAGCCCTCGCGGGCCGTTGCGATGGCCGACTTTAACGGTGATGGATTGCTCGACTACGCAGTCAGTCGCCTCAATATGGATGCTGCGTTGGTCGAGAACCGCTCCAAGCGACTCGGCAAGTACATCGTGGTGCGTCTCATTGGGACATCCTCCAATCGAGACGCTATCGGGACTTTTGTCCGGCTAAATGCTGGAGGAAAGTCTTGGGTCCGCCAGCGTTTCGGAGGAGGTTCTTACGCTGCGAGCGGCGAATCGCTCATTCATTTCGGAGTCCCTACATCTGTAGCTAGCGATTCCCCTTCTTTGACCATAGATTGGCCCAGCGGTAAATCGCAAACAATGACACTCGATGGATGGGATCGCGATATCCTCGTGGTCGAAGAGCCATAGTGGCAGCTCGATCTCGATCGGACTTAGATTGGGCAAGTCCCATCCTTCTTATTGCCAGCCTTATTGCCAGCCTTATTGCCAGCCCTATTGCCAGCGAATCGGAGCAAGGAAAGCATGTCGCAGGAAACTAGTCCGTCCATTGGGACGAATCGTACTCTGAATGATCCGAATGGGCATGGGTCCTCA
>VGZN01000662.1 GCA_016872635.1 Planctomycetota bacterium
ACTCTGTGTAGGGAATACGGTGTAGGGAATACGGTGTAGGGAATATGGTGTAGGGAAACATGGTAAACGAAGCATCAGAATCGATGATTGCAGGACGGGGGGTAGAGCGTGTGGCTGGGCGGGCTGCAGGCGTATCTGCTGCTGGCGGGTTCGTTGCCGGAGTGGGTGAGAGTCGGTTGGACCGAGTGTCTCGGCTATCGCGAGAGATTCGAACCTTGGAGACAGCTGGGCGTCCCGGAGGGGTGCGTATTTCGAGTGGGAGTGTTGGCATGGACGGATGCCTTCCCGGTGGTGGTTATGCGAAGGGCAGCATGTTGGAGTTGGTTCATGGGGGGATGAGTCATCGTCGCGGAATGTTTTGCGGCATGGGTTTGATGGGGTTAGGAGTTCGTATTGCAAAGGAGTGGATTTCCGATGGGCGGTATTTGGTGATCCTCGACCGTGATCGCCAGTTTTATGCCCCAGGGGTAGCGGCGATGGGTGTGCCGTTGGAGCGGCTGATTGTGTTGCAACCCAGCTCGGAGTCGGACGCGATTTGGGGGATGGATCAAGCATTGCGTAACGGCGCAGCAGGGGCCGTGGTGGCTTGGGTGCATCGCTTGGAGGACCGGGTGGCAAGGCGTTTGCAACTGGCCACGGAGCATGGGGGAGGATTGGGGGTTTTGCTGCGAGACTTTCATTCATCCAGAACCAGTCCGAGTTGGGCGGATGTGCAGTGGCGAGTGCGAGGTTCCGATCGTACTGCCGATGATCATGCTTCTCGTCGCGTTCTGGATTGGCAGAAACGTTGGTATGACATGGAGTTGACGCGAGCCATTGGGGGGCGGGTGGGAAGTCGGGTGCGTCTTGGGATAGACGCAAGTGGAGAATGGATCGAAGAATCACGGGAGTCGGGAGCCTCGCATGAGCAGAAGAGTTCTTTGCATTTGGCTGCCCAATTGGCCCAGCCAGCGCGTAGCCGCCGAGAAATGGCGAGCTGAGGCTGCGGATTCGAAAGCCGCGAGGGTACCTGAGGCTACCGCTCAGGTACCAGTTCGTCGAGGTGCGGTCGGTCCTATGGTGTTGTATACCAACGACGCCCGGCGAGGGCGATTGGTTGCAGCGGCCAATGCGACGGCGCGTCAGCGTGGTGTCGTACCAGGGATGACACTAGCGCAGCTGACAGCGATTTGTCCTGATGCCAAATGGAGCGAGCATGATCCGAACGCGGACATTGAGGAATTGATGACCATTGCCGAGGGGCTGCAGCAGTTTTGCCCCTTGGTGGGGCTTGAGGCTTTAGGTCGGCAGTTGTGGGCGGGCCGTTCGATCCATCAGCCGCAAGGGATTTTCTTGGACATCGCCGGATTGGCCGCGTGGTATGGCAGCGAAATGCGGCTTGGTGTGGCGATCCAGCGTTGGTTGGCGGGTGAACGATTGCTCTGCACGATCGGCATTGCGGGCTCGGTAGGGGCCGCATGGGCGATCGCAAACTATCGCGCCCGCCACTCCATTACTGCTGTGATGTTACGGTTGGAGTCGGGGGAGGAGTTCCCTGAGGAAGGGGACTGGGTCTTCGAGATTGCACCTGATGCCGATGTGGCTGAATCGCTGGCGAGGTTCCCGATCGAGTCGCTGCGATTGGAGTTGGATGTGGTGTCGAAACTACATCGGCTCGGGATAAAAACCATTGCGGCGCTCCTGCAACTGCCACGAGCTTCGTTGACATCCCGATTTGGCACCGAGTTGTTGGAGAGAATCGATCAAGCCATTCAGGGGCGGGATGAATTGATTCGAAGTTGTTCGGTTGGGACACCGATGGAGATCGATATCGAGCTTGAGCATGTCGTTTTCGATTTGGAATCGCTCGAAGGGATGATTCGTCAAGCGTCGATCGAACTTTGCAAACGCTTGGACCAGGTTGGGCATGGGGCCTTTCGAATCGTATGTCGGATTGCATTGGAGCGGCAAAGCATTGCGATCGATGCGAGCGACCAACAAGCTTCGGGGATGCCTTTGGCGCATGTGATTCAGTTGAGTCTGTTTCAAGGCTCTCGCGACCCAGAGCATTGGGTGTGGTTGCTTTTAGGGCATCTCGCCAACAATCCGTTAAAGTTGGCCCGAGTTGCTGCTGCGTCCCGCATGCGGGGTAACGGCGAGTTCGGGATTCGAGCGGTTCGCATCGAAGCCACTGCTACGGCACCGCTGCACTGGCATCAAAACCAGTTGTTTGACGGAGCGACGAATCGGTATCGCGACGATGCGGCCCGTTTGATCGATTCACTGAGTTCTCGCCTCGGTCGCAATCGTGTGGTGACGCCATCGATCCAACGGGACCCCATTCCCGAGAATCAAGTTCGTATGCGTCCCTTGACTGGATTGCGCAAAGACGGGGAATCGCAACGGACTAAAAACAAAATGGGCCGCAAACCAGGGAAGCAATTCGGCAAGGATCCCAAGCGGGATTTTTCGGACGAGCATTCGCTCGAATCGCGACCTGATGAGTACCTGGCGAGACCGACTCGCCTCATGCCTGAGCCTGAGCCGATCGAAGTTGTTCTGTCGGAAAGTGGTGAATTTGCCTCAATCACGCATCGTCGCGAAAAGTTTGAGGTTTCCAGTGCTGCGGGCCCCGAACGCATTGAGAGTAGATGGTGGGATGGACCGACCGAACGGCGGGATTATTTCCGAGTGGTGCTATCGACAGGCGATTGGTGGTGGATCTATCGCGATTTGCAACGCAAGCAATGGTTTTTGCACGGTTGCTTCGATTGAAGGGCTTCTGATTTTGCTCAGATTTTAGTAAGGATTCTCGTAAAGGATCCGTGTTGTTTTGGTTCGGAGATGGCTCGTCGGTTCCAGGACTGTTCCAGAACTATTCTTT
>VGZN01000663.1 GCA_016872635.1 Planctomycetota bacterium
AAGTCCGGTGAGAACTGCGGTGGTTAAGATTCCTATCCAACCGATCAACAGTACCAAAGACACCGATAGTCTGCGGTCGGTTGCAGGGGCTTGGAAATCTCCAACGACTGTTCCCGGAACCATGATGCATGGAATGGAGATGAGCATGTCAGGACTGCTTTGAGCAGCGACGTTTTCGATCGGACGAAAATCACACTCGGGAAGAAGATCTTGAACCGCGAGGTTCATTGCGCGTCGTAATGCGTTCCAGTCGACCACCCATCCTTCGAATTGTGTTGGCAGCAAGCTATTTGAACGCACCAGAAGCAACTTTCCTTGATGCCACACTGGGGTGAAGGGCTGCGGTACATCGGCAGTTGGGATCAGAGCGTTGTTGCCCATCAGCAACCGATTGCCTCGATCGTAATTCTGAGCCCGTTGATTAAATTCATTCGCGGCGAGAGTTCGGTTTTGTTGGCTGCTGAAGCTTTCGAGCTTGACCGATGCGTTGGCAATAAGCGTGGAGGAATCCGTGGGTAGGCTCGCGCGAAAGCGACTGAATTCCTGTATCTTGTTGAGCACGAGCGTCGGATCTATCCGTTCTCCCTCGAGTTGGACTGGCTCGCTGGCGGGCAATTTCCATTGGAAGGAACTCCGACGAGGGATCGCGGATAGGACCCCTTTCGTGTCCACAGGAGTGTCTGCAGTGTTGGGCTCAAGCGTCGGCCTCGGCTGTACCGACGAGTTGTCTTTGTTGTCTCCCGAGAAACCCTCTTGGTTGTCTCCCGACAAGGGGATAGGAGAAAGTGCCTCTTGCGCGATGAGTGGCGTCAAAAGTGTGTCGAGTCTCCAGAGGCTGAGTCGCAGGCCCTCTTCGATCGCCGCAGTGTGGCGAGCTTCGCGTTCCGCTTGGTCCAAGCGGATGATCGATCGGCCGAGCCAAAGAACTACGGAAAAGGCAAGGCACCAAAGTGCGGCAAAAGCAATCCATAACCATAGCCGTCGGAGGTAGGCTCGCTTCATGGGGTGTCACCCATCGGAGTCGCTTCCCTGGGAGGCGATTGAAACATGTACCCTTTACCGCGCACGGTCAGTAAGACCGTCGGCTCATAACCGGTATCGCCGAGTTTTTCCCGCAATCGAGCTATATGCATATCGATGGTGCGTGTGCTGAATCCGTTCGGCGTCAATCGCCAAACATTTTGAAGGATTTCGTCGCGTGAGATCGCTCGACCGCGATGCTGCACGAGGTACTGCAATAATTCCGCCTCGCGTTCGGAGAGGGAATCGCGTCGCTGGTCATGGCGGGTGACTTCACGACGCTCGAAATCGATTTGACCACCGCAATAAGTGGTCGAGGAAATGGCTTGAGGCCTCTGTGGCGAGCGACGCAAAACTGCCTCGATGCGTGCCAGCAGTTCCTTGATGCTAAACGGTTTGACGACGTAGTCATCAGCACCTTCGCGGAGTCCGTCGACTCGATCGGTTTCACTGCCACATGCGGTGACAATAATCACCGGGACCGTGGAGTGCGCACGACGCAACTGCCGAAGCACCTTCCAACCATCTCCCCGTGGAAGGACGAGATCCAGCAAGACCAGATTCGGATTCCCGTGTTGTGCTTTCTCCCACCCCTCTTCCGCGCGAACGGGTTGGTCCACCTCGTAACCTGAAATGGTCAACGCATCGACGACAGCACGCCGAATAGCAGCATCATCTTCAATCACCAAGATTCGTTTGCGGTCCAACATGGTACCCACGGAGCAATTGATATTTCAGCTGGACATTGAAAAACGGATCACTAGGCAGAAGACTTGGTTAGTGAGATGGTACAAACCGCTCAAACCGATACTCTAAATCATACTCAACGCCGGGATCGAGCGTCAGGTTCCATTCGATGGTGCCGCTGCGTTCAAGCAGTCGAAGCTTCTCGGAGTCCACCGAAAGGACTCCATTCTCGCTCGCGAAAATCGGCTTACCTAGAACGGTTTTTCGAACTCGAATCTGGACCGGTGATCGCTCGTAACTCTTGATCTTCAAGTGACCACCGACCGTGACCAAATCGAAAAATTGATCCGGCTGCGGCTCATGGGATTTGAGTTTGCGATCGACTTCCGACTCCGTGATTTGCTTCGCAATATTGATTGCGGTGGTAACCGTCAATTCACCTCGTCCGTTGACAGGTGTGTACTTAAGCATGTCCTCGCTCAAGGGCTGGGTCCCGAACAACGCCAAACACGGTCCAGTGGTCCACGGCGTGGCTGTATTGTTGGAAAGAGACAATCGGTGCTCGATATCGCCTCCGGTGTTCCACATGTAGGCGTGGTTGTAGCGTATCGTTTTCGTCATCAAGGTAACCACAGCCCGCTCCCCGCGACGCACCGTCAAGTGGTTCTTGGTATAGACGCTGTAGTCGCCTGAACCGACCGACTCCGACGGAGGTAAGTGATTCATGATCGATGCGAACGCCCCGGTCGGTTCGTTGGTATTCGCTCCGGTGCCGATATCGTTGTTCTGGATGCTGTTATTGAAGTTGTTGCCAATCGCAGCCCGATTCATGACTTGCGACATTACCTGTTGCGGAACACCCACCCCGGGCATCGCTGTACCTAGGGTGCGAATGGTGTGACCTATGGCCAAGGGGGTCAATAGTTCTGAGTGAACGAAATGAGGAACACCGACCACGAAGTTCACGTCGCAATCGATCAAGTCTTCCGCTTCATTGACCAACGTCCCACGGAGTGTCAGTTCCGCTGTTTCCTCATCGACCAGCTTGAGCGTGTATTCGGGGATCCAAACGATTCCACTGCGGAGGTACGCCATGTTCAACGCAACTTTTTCCGCTGGGGTGCCTTCTTCATCGAGGACATGAAACCTGA
>VGZN01000664.1 GCA_016872635.1 Planctomycetota bacterium
GCTCGCGCCAAAGCGTAGGTATGAATTCCATCGGGGCGTACAATCAGCAACGGGTACGGGGGAGTCGTTAAGCCAAAGGTTGCATCTTTCTCTTGATAGGTGGTTCGCAATACTCGCAACGCAGCATCGAGTGGATTTCCGGGGCCATGGGGAGGCCGTAAATCGGCAAAGGATACCAAGACACCTTCGGGTTGAATGACGACCCCTTCCCTTCGGCACTCTAAATAGACCGGGCGTCGTGAAGTGCCATTGGGTCCCTTGTAAGGAAGGATAGCGAATGCAGGTTTGCGTTTCTTTTGCTTTTCGATTTCTTCGGCGAGTTCTCGCTTCTTTTTCTCGATTTCCTCGCGTACCTCTGCCATCCTCTGTTCGGTGTTTTGTTGCTCAGTTTCATCAAGATCCACGGCGGCTTCGATGGCCTCCACTTTTTTGCGCAATTGCTCCATCTCTTGATTCATTCGCGCGATGTGATCCTCGATATTCGCAAGTTCACGTCGTCGTCGTTCAATTTCTTGCTTCACTTTCTCGCGACGTGCCTGCAACTCATCGGACACCGACTCCATGATGTCGGACGATTCTTTCGCTTGTTCCAACCGCTGGGTAACTTGGCTTTCCATAAACCGCTCCGCCGAGGTGCGCGAGTGGACCACGGAAATAACCAAAATCAGCACCAAAGCACCGATGGTACACAGTAAAACCGCCAGGAAGGGAAACATCGCTGGCGCGTGATCGTCGCCTCGTCGCGATGAACGGCTCATCCTGCTCTTCTCTTCGTTGTGGTTTCGTTGGACGCAATATCCTCATGTAGGATTTGCTCCGGAGTGAAATGTTCCGGTTGTTCCCCAGTGGAATCGGATCCCTCAACCGGAGGATTCGCGTTCAAGCCTTGCGGATCGAACAAATGAAGATGGACAGTCTCGCTCGTCGCCACTTGATTGGATGACATTTCCTCAGGAACCGTTGCGATTGGAGTTGACGGTACCACTTCGCGTGTTGCAGAAAGGCCAGCGCCTGATTCGGGGGATCTCCGTCGAACTGGTTGTCGTCCTAGGTACCCATATCGTTCCATTTGAGTGCCGATAATCGCGACAGCTTCGGTCAAGCATACCGCAGCGTCATGGAATCGATCGACATCGGTGAGTCGGTGTAATGTTGCTTCGACAGGCCCTTGCATCGCATGGATCATTTGGCTCGAGTCGAGCAGTTTTTGAAGTAGTTCCGCATGCTTGTTCATCTCCTGCTGCTGACGCAACACGGCGCGAGCTTGTTCGGAGATCGTGGTTTGCCATTGCTGCAACCGTGAATCGATGTGGCTGGCCCCTTCCTCGTGAAGTTCGACGACCCGATCGAGATGTTCTCGCATCGTGTCTCGATGCAGTTGGAGCGATTCATCGATCCCGAGCCGAATACCTGCCATTGCAGCCGCAGTGGTTCCATCGGACAGTTTTAGCCAATGCTCATGTGCACATGTGATGGTGTCTCGCCACAACTCCGACTGCTTGCTGACGAGTTTCTCGATCGATTCTAAAACGCCCTGAGTAATTTTGCGCAAGGACGCTTCGACATCGCGGGTGTCCGCGTGGACCTCGACTTCCGTCAAGCATTCGTGCATTGCTCCACTGACGCTGTCGTCGATGGTTCCCAGCAATTGGGCCTCAACTCGCTGAACCGGAAACTGGAAGAACATGGCGATCATGGTTAATATCAACCCGACCGCTGTCGTATCGAACGCCACATAAAGGCCGCTTGTCAAGCTATTCACGGCATCTTGGGAACCGCTCGCCAACGCTTGCGCGTCCATGTGCCCTAGGGTATCTGAAATCCCGATAACGGTGCCCAAAAAGCCTAGCATAGGCATTGCCCAGCAATTGATCCGAACGATCGCGTAGCTTGCGTGCTGAGCATCCGCATCGCGATCGGAAAGCTCTCGGAGGTCTTCATCCAGTCGCGATGTGGAGCGACGTTTCAGTTGCCGTTCAATCAGTTGCGAAACCCGTTGTCCAAACCAGCTTTGCCGCAGCGACTGCTTCTGCGAACCCCACAGGGTATGTAGCCACTGACTCCGTCCGTAGCCATCCACGGGCGATTCATGTTCGGAAGTGTTGCGATGGCTGACCAACTCAATGAGGATATGTTGTGCATCGAACGCCAGGCGTATCTGCCGGCGAGCGGCAATCCATTTTTGCACCAATACGATTGTCGCTATGCAAAAAAGCCACGCCGATGCGATCGCAACCCAATGGCACAGTGCATACCGAATCAATAAATCATTGCGCAGCGGTTTGAGCAAAATCAGGAAGTAAAACAGTCCACATGCCAACGTTCCGAGAATCGTTGCGGGGAGCAGTGACACCCCAAAACTCGGGGTTGATTGTTTCTTTTGACCAAGCATCGCGGCAATCCTTGCCTTCGTGTTCCAACGCGGTTTTGATACTCATGGCGCACCGCCACCCCACCCTTCTAGCATTTTCTAGGATGCGCTAGCAAGCCAAATTCGCGTTTCGTTTGCTAGCGAAACAGCAGACGTGGAAGGTTCTCCTGAAACACTGCGAAGTACGTCCTAGGCGTCATCGATGCGATGCTGCCGAGCAAATGCGGAGAATGGGAGGACTATTCCGACAACACGGGTTGAACGGATGAATTTTAAAGACGGAACCGATACTCAACCGCACGGAGTGTCGCTCGCATGGAAATGGTACATGTAGCGTTAGCCTCGTAAGATAGGACCCTGGAATACATCGCCGTGGTTCTGGCAGAGTAGAGTTGCCCGTAAGTACCAGTGGCCCCAGATACTGAGTGGCCCCAGATACTGAGTGGCCCCAGATACTGAGTGGCCCCAGATACTGAGTGGCCCC
>VGZN01000665.1 GCA_016872635.1 Planctomycetota bacterium
CACGGGAATGTTTGAAGGAGTAGCAGTCGGGGGATGTGTTGGTGTCGCAGCCCCGTAGACCTTGAGACTTTGATCGGCTCGAGCATCCGGAATGCCTCGTGGATCGAGCTTCGCTTGGGGAATCGGTTTGGCCCCAGTGAAGTTCGCTTCGACCACCGTGGTCCCACGCGCCGCGTTGGCTTGTTCCATCAGACGCATGTAATCGGAGGAAGATAAACCAACTGCCGGGTTAGCGAACGATGGATTCGCATTAGGAATCGATGGCGGTTGTTGAGCATGGACAACAGTATCGCTATCGATGCAAAGAACGGCCAAACAAACACAGGAGAGCCAAGCACAGGAGAGGCACGTACCGAAAGGGTACGAGCGCAACTGGCTCACTTGGCTCGGGCGGTTTAGACGGTTGACCATCAACGCACATCCACACGGTCGAGAACAGGTACTAGCATCAGTTTGCGAGTCAACTCGAGCACTCGTTTGGCTTGATCTTCCGACCCGACTGTACCTCGAACCACCAAACTCCCGTCAGCTTGCGATTGAAATTCGATGTCTGCGTCAGGGACTGCGTTTGAAATCGCAACTCGGAGTTGATCGATGTCCGAGAGACCTTGGTTCGCCTTTTGCCATGGCGCGACCACTTGGACCTGGTACAGTTTCGGTGCACTGTTGTTCGACGTGTGGACCTCGATAGTGGTTTCACCAAGTTGTCCAGCGACAACAAAGATACGACCATTGCTCGCCAGCGCTCGACAGATCGATTCATCACCAACAGCGATCTTCGTGATGTTACCATCGATCAGAATTTCGCTGGCGGCTTGGGATTCAATTTGTACAAGAGCCCCGTTCCCCGATGGGGCGGCCACAGGGACTGCGTTGCGATTGGCGGTTGTCAACGGTAACGCATCCGCCGGTTTCGTTGCCACGTTCGCCGATCCCAATTGGGACGCAGAGGCATTTGGTAAGTTGGCAGGCAAAGTTGGGGTGACCACCGGACGGTTGGTAACAGCCGGGGTGAGCACCATTCCGCGGTTACTCGAAGTAGATACGAGCGATGGTGTCGATTGGCTAGGCGCGGGCAATGCGTTTGGCATCGAACTGACGCGCGGTATAGCAGCGACTTGCGCGGTTGATGGACTCAATCCCGCTGGTTGGCTTGTAACCGAAGGATATGCAGTGGGTGCCGCAGCCGGGGTCGTTGTGGGAGCGAATTTACTGGCGAGCAACGAGCTAGGTAGTGGTGGTACCGTCGCTGGCAAAGGATTGGATAGTGATGGAGGGAGTGTCGGAGCCACCACAGCGGTTTGTGGTAGAAGAGGAATCGGCGCAGAGACACGTGGATATTCCGGCAACTTTGGCGCATTCAACACAACGGACGTCGCATCCGGGGTAGCGGTTAGCACGGGATCCTTGGCAGCGACTTTAACTTCGTTGTTCTTGGCGTCTGTGTTCTTGAGTCCCGATGGCGAGCTTCCGACCTCAGCGTTCACCGCTTTAGAAGAGGGGTCGTTGCGAGACGGGTTAGTGATAGATGGGTTATTGAGAGAGGGTGCTGTTGCAGCGACGGACTCCATTGCACGGCTGTCAACTGCGGACGGACCTGCTGTGACTTTCGAAATCGTTTCACCACCGATCCGAATCGCCTGTGGCATCGAGAACTCGCCTTCGTGCAGGCTTGGGGCAATCGCGGATTGCGAGGCCGCTAGGGCCGTTTTCTGGTCCTTGAGGTCTCCGACAACGGGTGCAACTACAGCAGGAGAGTTCGCGATTTGCGTCGGAGTTGACGCCGTCGTTGCAGGGATTCCAGGGATAGCAGCCACGGAAGGTGCGGCTTGCGGCGTACCCACGGAATTTGGTGCGGAATGCGACGCAGCGACTTGTGGTGGTTTTGCAGTTGCAGGGCGTTCTTCCAAACGAGTTGGCGGAGCGATATCCACCATGACTGATGGCACGGGTCCTTGCAGCGTCGGCGAAATAGCTGCCACAACAGCAGGACCTACAGAAGCAGCACCTTGAATGGACTTAGCATCCTGGCTCGCCACAGCGGATGGTTCCGTCGCATGACGCATTACGCTCGATTCGTCCAATCGCACAACGGCGCTCGCAGAGATGGCACGTACGGGCTTGGGACGAATCCATTCTGGTTGGCGGGACTTCGAGGCAGCTTTACCCGACGGTACCTCTTTGGCGGCGACCGCGGATGCAGCTTCGTCCACCATGGCATGCACCGATGGTTGGGCAAGAGCACCGGGCCTCTGCGAAGGAATCGCGAATTCGTTTTGGACGGCTTTTGTTGAACCGCTCTTCGAGGATTCCACTTCTGGTGCAACTGCTACAGCGACAACTGGTTTCGCCGGGTTCGGAGAGTCGGCTGATATATCGCGCTGTGCGATCACCATCGCGGGCAAGACTGCCTTGGTCGGCGTCGAATCCGATGGGATCAATCGAATGCTGACCCCGTCCCCGGAAGATTTATTGGGTTCCGAAAACGAGACCTTGGTACCGCTACCAGGAATTGAGGATGATGTTGGATTTGAAGGCGCTGAGCTTTGGGATCCTGTGGCTTGCGATCCAATCCCGACTGGAGAACCAGGTTGTACCGTTGGTAGATTTGGGAAACTCGGGAGCGATGGCGGCAAGCGAGGTGCGTCGACTTTAGGCAACGGTGCGATCGATTGCACTGCGAAGTTAGGTGCTGGTGTCGCCGACGCCGGACTTGTGGAAAGAGGATTTACGACTGCGGAACTCGATATTTTTAACTTGTCGGATGCGGTATCATCTCGAGGATCAACGCTATTACCGCGGTCAGCGTTTGCGTTGCCATTCGAGTTGTTATTCGGCAACGAAGAAACAG
>VGZN01000666.1 GCA_016872635.1 Planctomycetota bacterium
TTACATCATCGATTCCAAAACCATCGGTGGTGCCAAAAGTCGCGCAGATGTATGCGATTTTGACTTTAGCGCTCAGCAGTTCCTCGATTTTTTCGTCGAGCAAGTCGATCCGCATGCTTAGATTTTCATCGGTGGGGATTTCGATCAAGTTCTCGGTACCGATACCCAGCCAACCCGCGACCGTTTGGTTCGAGTAGTGGCCGGCTTGCGAGCAGATACCGACAATTCGATGGCCTTGTAATCCTGTTTGCATGGCGCCGGGGATGGTGCGTTCGATACCGATCTTGGCTCCATAGAAATTGGAGAGGGTTCCACCGATAGTAAAAACGCCCCAGGGGTCGATGGTGTGGTAGTAGATGAGGTTGGCTAAGGTCGTGATCGCTTTGACTTCGAGTTCGTTAGAGCGTTGGCTATAGCGATCGGTGCAGAGGTTGGGATTTTTGAGCAAGCAGGCCAACGCGCCGATCAAGGAGGCTTGGTTGGCGGGCCCGCGGACGTTCTCCAGATGCAGCGGATTGTTCCAGCTATCGGTACCCCAGAAATACGGGAAGATCGCATCGCGAGCGTCCTTGAGATTTCCCGGAAGTACATGGATTTCTGGGTTGGCCTGCGCGGTCTCGTAGTTTTGACTCATGATCTGTGCGGGGGTCAGCGACTTCTCCGCAGCAACGGCCGATAAAAGTTCCGAGAAGATCTTTGTCAACTCGGCTTGGTTCCATTCGAAGAAGGTGCCGACCAATTCCTGATACTTCTGTCGATCCATGTTCGTCTACCTTCGGGGTTATCCACTCTTCGAGATTATCGCTGTTTACCTTGGCCGCGCCGGTAGCGATGGTGTTCATGTTCTACGGACTCCGGGGTTACCCGCTTTGGACGGTCGGTCAACCAATAGCAGGCGTTCATCAGGAGGGCGCAGAACTCATCTCTTTCAAAATCGCTCGCGTGCCCCAAAGAAGTATAGAACGATTTTCCGGAGTCTTCTCGAACAAAAGTCCAAGCGACTGGTTCGGCTGGTTCACCTTCCACCAAACCGTACCACAGAATTTTTGTACCGGCACGGAGGGGTTCAACTCGGTAGAGAGATCCTTTGCTGACGTAGAGGTTTTTTCCTCGGTCCGAGGTTTCGATCAGAGGGTGGTCGGTTTGGGGATCGACTGAAACAGTCGTTGGTAAATGGTTGCCATGGTGATTCGTGTAGTTTCCACCGAAAACCTGCGAATCGAACTCTGGCCATTGGCTCAACCCCGGCGAAGCAGCTCCGTGGCGAAGACTGAAAGCGTGGCTGGCAGTGCGAATCCCGAGCACTGGACGACCGGAGGCAATGAACCGGCGAATCTTTTCCAGATCAGCTTCAGGCAGGGGGCGGCGCCGGACGCTGACGATTAGGGCATCAGCATCGTCGAGCGCATTGAGCCCTCGGAGTTGATTCGGAGAATCGCTGGCACTGTAGACGAGCGACACTCGGAAGTCTTTGGCCAAATGCTCGGTCGCCCATCGTCCCAACGTCTCCTCGGTCTTGTATTCATCTTCGGCGATCAAGATTGCCCAATGGGGGCGATCGTCCGAGGAGAATCGATAAGGACGATCGCCAAGAATCTGGTCGCTGGTCATCGTTTCACAAACGGTGCGCTCGATGTAATCGATCACGGCATCGGTACCACTGAAGTGATTGACATACGGCCAGCGAAGAGGGTTGTACATCGTGTCGGTGAGGTCGCGGACCAAGACGGCATGGATGCCGTGCGCATTGAGCTGCCTCAGGCCGAATGGGCGTCCAAGCACGCACATGTTAGTATGGATTCCACAGAGCATTACGTGCTCAATCCCACGCGATGCCAGAATGCTCCAGATTTCTTTGCCGCTGTCGCTGATGTAGTCGCTGGCTTCATCGATCTGGATGAGTTCCGTTTGCTTATGCCAAGGGGCTTTGGGATTTCGGCCCATGTCCCGAAGTGTCTCGTGCCACTGGGCATGTTCAATGGGCTCGTCATCTTCGCCACCATCGGATTGGTCAACCGGATACGGGTACGCTTGCTCGGCAGGGATTTGATCGCACCAATCGGCGATGTCCTCGGGAGTTTCAGCAGAGATTGGAACCGATTGGGACCGCAACCTCGCGGCATGCGTCGCGTAGTAGGGCATGCATTCGCTCGGGGCATGGATAATCGTGGCACCTTGTCGCCGCATCGTATCCACAAATCGATCAATGCGAGGGGCAACTTCGTTGACACGCCAAACGGCGTTTAGGCAATGATGCGAATCCCAGACATCGCAGACGATCACTGCGATTCGCTTCGCTTCCCATGTCGAAGATTCTGTGATTCGGTGGAATCGCTGCGTCCCCGGAGCGACTTCTGTCTGTTTGGTAAGTGCAATCCGGATTGGGGTGGAGGCTGCAGGCTGGGGGGTGGTACGAGGACTAGATTGGCCGCAGGCGGACGGTGTCATGATCCCGGGGCTGATTAGCCAGAAACCAATCGACAGCATCAACAGGTGTATCACGCTCGGGATGCATTGAAAACGAGCCAAGAAAGCGGTGCGATCCATGTTTTGCTTATCTCGAAATAGGGTTGTTCGCGTTCACCGGTTCTCGATTATGAGCGGTGGATGCAAAGTACCCAAGGTCCATTGCGGTGGTTCAAAAGTACAATCCCACAAAAACGGGACCACGAAAATACCTTGGGAATCGCGACGGCACGTTGGACTTTCTTTCGAGTCCCCTTGCGAAAACCATGAAAACCGATGCAATATCGAGGCCTCGAACATACGGGATGTCCGTTCCTACACACCTTGTACAACTCTTACTTAAAGGTTCTCGCGATGCTGCCGTTACCCTCTGAACA
>VGZN01000667.1 GCA_016872635.1 Planctomycetota bacterium
CATTAGGCAGTAGGCATTAGGCATTAGGCATTAGGCATTAGGCATTAGGCATTAGGCATTAGGCATTAGGCATTAGGCATTAGGCATTAGGCATTAGGCATTAGGCATTAGGCATTAGGCATTAGGCATTAGGCATTAGGCGTTAGGCGTTAGGCATTGGGGATTGGGGTGAGGAAGAGCCGAGGGGGAATCTAGATTGAACTCGCTTCTAGCTTGTTTCAACTAGCCGCTTGGATGGCACCATCGGCCTTGTGCCGGTGGAGCCGCGACTGGCAGATACAAGATCGCAACCCTTTCTCACCCTCTTTCCGCTTGGGGCGATGCCCCAAGCGAAAACATTAAAAATAGGGGACGACGCATGTAGCTGTCAGTTGTGCTCCCACCGGGGTGAACCCGGTGGAAAGCGGCAGGGGTGGTGGGAGTGCGGGTAGCTGTCAGTTGTGGCTCCAACCGGGGTGAACCCGGTGGAAAGCGGCAGGGGTGGTGGGGAGCAGCGGGTAGCTGTCAGTTGCTGCTTCCACCGGGATAAACCCGGTGGAAAGCGGTCGGGTTGTGGGAAGTGCTGGTAGCTGTCAGTTGTTGCCTCCACCGGGATGAACCCGGTGGAAAGCGGTGCGCGGTCGATACGACTCCAGCATTCACTGAGGCCTACAGCCTGTCGACATACCCGCTTCATCTTCTCCCTTGTACCGAGTTCCAAATTGCCCCGCGATCATAGGGACCAAACGTTCCTACGTAATAACTGAATTTGAAGATCGGCTTCATCGACTGACTGAATGCCAAATTGTTTAACAGGCTCAACGCAACCTTCTCAGGACAATCTGTAACCTCCGCACCAAGTAGCACATGAATGTGGTTTGCCAAGATCCCTACCCTCGAAAGTAACCAGCGATGCTTTTCACAACTTTTTCGAATGGTATGACTGTAACTCTCCAAGCGTGCTCTTCGAACGTCACGCCATCCACCTTCGGTCTCAATGACCAGATGAAGAGAAACCACGAAGCGGCCATGAGCGTTCGTTCGCGGCGCTGCCAAGTCGATACGTGCATCGTGAAACTGCAATTCTTCGAACATGGATTGCACGCGATTTTGAGCCATTGGATGATTGCTGGTTTGGTTCTGAACATATCGGTCGAGAACATCCCCTTTCGCGCTGCCCACGCTATTCAATTGGTAGTTGCGACGGAAATGGATCGGCTGCGTAGTGCGAACCTCGTGTTGCAATCGCCCTTTCATGCAACGCACCATTTCACTCGGAGAAATCGTGGGTGAAGAGCTAAGGTAGAACTGTAAAAGTGCTGGACGAACCTGAACAAACTCAAGGACGCGGATCCCATCGGACTCCCAAACAGGCTTGAGATACTCAACGGCATTCCGATCCACGATGGAATCTTCGTTTAGGAAAAGGCTCAAGGACCAAACAACGGCTCAACCATACACTTAAAAAGGGCAATCAGATCACAATGCTGAGGAATCGAGACCTAAATGATAACTCTTTTGATTTGGCACGAGGTGGTTAGCTGTCATTTGTTGCTCCCACCGGGATGAACCCGGTGGAAGGCGATGCGCGGTCGTTACGACTCCAGCTTTCCCTTAGGCCTAAAGCCTTTAGTCTTTGGGCTTACCCCTCATCCCTCTACTTGACCGATACGTAAACAGGTTCGCCGGTAAACGTGTGCTTCATCACGAAGTTGATGGAAACATGCACCGTGATCGGAACTAGATGCTTCTCGACAAGCGGTGCATCGGCGGCGGCTTTCAAGGTGATATATCCCGCATTCTCGATACCGGTCAACAACGTCTTGCTCGCTCCACCATCGACAGTAACTCCTGTCGGCAGGGGGTTGCCATACGGTTGCTCTAAATGCTGCAACATCACATCTAACGTGACGTTGCCTTTGTAGTCCGGCGCTCGCTCAACCGTGATGTCGATCCGCTGCGAACCGCCCGGCTTCAACTCGATCTGCGTCGTGCTCAAGGAAATCTTGCGCACATCCATCGGCTTGGCAATCGACACCGTGTGCATCTCGACTGGATAATGCCCCCGACCACCACCCGGCATGTAGACCTCCTGCATGTTGCAAGCGGTGGTTAACAGTGGCTTCTTATTCCCCTCCGGTTGGTCGATTGTCGATGTCCCGGTTATTTTTAAGTTCGATACAGCTATCGCTGCGTCAGGCGCGGCATTCAGCCATATCGCCCCATCCGGACGCCCACTCAAAATGCGGCCTGCGACAGCGGTCACCCCCGGGGCCAACCCTTCGACCGCCAACTGAACCTCCCCCGCAAAACCATTTCGTCGCAATGCTCTCACATAAATCACGCTCGCCAGGGCTGGCGCCAACTCGGTTTTGTCCGTGTCCGCCTCGAGCAAAAAGTAAGGTTCCGCACGCGTAACGCGAACTGCATACGGGAAATCGCGCCCGCCGCGACCATGCAGATCACGGATCTCAATTAGGTACTTGCCATCGGCAGGCGCGACCCAATTCTCTAGCATTGCATCGGAAGACATCACGCGATCGAACGTCATATCGTCCACCTCGCTAAGCGGGGCCCCTTGTTCATTCAACACTCGCAGCTTCGGATCCAAACTGGAGCCCAAACGGCGCGCCAATACCTCAAAGGTGAACTTCTCTTGCGCTTTGGCTTCGAACTGAAAGCGATCGGATTCCGAGGGTGCATCGAGGGCACCCGACAAAACCGCTGGTACCGTAAAGGAAGTTGCGACCGCCTGCCCCGTTGGCGTCGTACCATCCGTCGCTGTGGATGTCGCGGTTGGTGGCGCAAGTTCTGCAACGATG
>VGZN01000668.1 GCA_016872635.1 Planctomycetota bacterium
GCAGGAAGATTGTAACGAATGCCATTGCCATTTGGCATGACGTAACCGGAAACACTTGATGCATCCTGGAGTGTCGACAGGAATTCACCTTTCACGCGGAACGCATTCACAAGGTAATTAATGCCGGTGAGTGAAGCTCCGTATCTTCCAACAGTATGAGGGTGAACTCCGGCCGCATTAAAGGTAACTGCATTCCGTCCAGTTACTGCAGCGGCGGAAGTGGCAAGGCCACCGCCAAGTGAATGCCCAACAAATATGATTTCGTTGTTCGGATTCTCGGCTACTACTTTCTTCGCATCTTCTATCGCGTAGTCATACTGGGCAGTACCGCCAAACATTCCTTGTAGCGCATCAACGACAAAGTCTGGTGGATTATCCGTACCTGCGAATGCGATTGCGATAGTATTCCCCTTCTGGTAGACGCGACCATGATAGCCGTGCCTTCCGTTGTTATCTAACTTGCGAAGAAAGTTCCAGCCTGGAACGCTGTCTTTTGATTCACTAGCATAAGCCGCTCGTGCAAGCTCCGCGTATTCACTTCCTATCCGTTTTTTGTAGCTCGGAATAGGCACTATGTCCTGTACTGCTTCTTCATCGGCGTAGCCGAATGCGGTACCCGCGACTATCAGAGCAATCAGATAAAAAGCGATATCAGGTCGGATTGCTATTAATGCGCCTGCTGCCGCAAACGTCCCGATCGTTCCCATTGCTGTTATCGGATCCTGGCCTGCATAAATCGCCATTGCAGCTCCGATCGAACCACCACCAATACTCCCCATCAAAGCCATATTCCCAAGGAGCCCCCCCAAACTCCCGCTAAAATACATCCCGGTTGGGTCGGTGCCTGCGATTGGGTTGCCGTGGACAAAGCCGTATTTGTTGTAGCTGAACGGATCGCTCGGGTTACCTGCAAAGGGATCGAGCCGCTCCCAGCGTGCATTGGTTGGGCTGTACCATCGTGCCCGCATATTATAGAGTCCGGTCCGCATGTCGTACGCTTCGCCGTTGTAAAGCATCGTCGTCATGTTTGATGTTGGTTGCTCTATCACACCCAAGCCGTTATGAATCGCGATTAGTTCGCCGTAGGCACTGTAGGTCAAACACTGTGCGATCGCTGCGTTCGCGCCGAGTAGAACCTTGATACTACCTCGGCCGTCGTGACCAAAAGTCAAGGTTTCCCCTTCCCCCCAGCCTTGCGTGCCATCTTCCCGTGGCGTGGTCGTGGTCTGTGTAATCTCATCCAGCCCAAACGTGTAGCTGATCCGCTTGATCGCCTGTCCATCGGCGTTCTTGTGGGTCTCAAGAATGGTCTGCTGGTGGCCGGTGTGATTCGCGTGCTCGATCACGTACTCCACCGATCCTGTTCTTTCCCCAGCCGAGAACTCGCCATTAAGATTCGCGTCCCTCCAATCTAAGGAGATGAAGCGAATCCCTTGAGGATCATACCGATAGTCGACACGAGTCCGCTCCAGAACTGCATCGTTGCTCCCAAGGATTGTGGTGACCACTTTTTCCAATTGTCCACCAAGTCCATACGACATGGCTTGGGTCGTTTTGGATACTGTTGGGGTTGCGACTGTCTTGGCGGTTTGCTGCGTCGCGTGCCAGCCATAGGTCGTGCTTCGGATTGGATCTCCGATAGGGGTGCCTTTTGCAGTCAGACCGTAGTAGCGATCTTCGCTCTGCAACCGATCGTTGTCGTCGTAGAGGTAAATATCCGTCGAATCCTCTGCCGTACCAGGCTTGTCGATCGTTCGCCGAAGTCGATTCGCGACCAAATCCATGAGGTACGTTTCGGTCTGGTCTATTTTGTTATCGCTGGAGTCCAATTCCTCGGAGGTCAGCCTGCCCGCATGGTCGTACTGCCATACGTATCGATTGGTCAGGACGCCTTCATCCCAACCTGCCTCACCCGAAGAACGAGGAAGCATATCGCCATATTTCTCGACCAAATTCGCCCTTTGGCCATCGGCCCTATAGGTGTAATCAAATTCCGATTTGAGGATGTTATCGGTCAAGTTGGTATTGTCGGTATCCGATCGGAAGTACCGCATCACATCGATTCGATCCATCCTGTCCCACAAATAATCCTCAACGACAGCATTCGGAAGCTCCGCGTAGTCCATGCGACCCAGTAGATCGTAGAAATACCTCGTCGATTCGGGTGGTGTACCCGTATCAGAACCATTGCCATCGACCTCCATCCCGTCTCGAACCACGGTCTTCACCTCGGAGAGTTTTCCGAGGAGATCGTAGGTGTAAGTGACCTCCGTTAGAACGACAGGAATCGAAACACCACTCTGAACCTTATTCTTGCGCCCTAGTGCATCGTATTCATATCGAATGAAGCCGGCAGGTGTCGTCTCTTGGATGACTCTACCTTGCGCATCATATCGGGTTGTGAATGTATCGGTGGATTCCCCCCGTAGATGCTGCTGTTCGACGACTCTGCCAAAAGCATCGTATTGGATCACGAATCGCTCCGAAGGGCTTCCGGTTCCATTATTGTAGGAATCTGCATTCTCGAAGAATTGCTTTTCGCGTAGTCTTCCTCCTCCTATCGCCGAATCGTCATAGATCATTCGAATGTAGATCCCTTCGAAGGTGATCTGAAGGGATTGCCGGCCGCGAGCATCATAGAAGAATCGTTCTTGATCGCCGGATGGTAGCGTTCGAGTTTCTAGTTGGTTAAGAGCGCTTAATCCAAAGCGCGTCACTCTACCCATCGCATCCGTGAGTTTGGTCATGTGACCTTGCTCGTTGTACTCGTAACGATAAGTAGGTCGGGTTTGAGTATTG
>VGZN01000669.1 GCA_016872635.1 Planctomycetota bacterium
CGGCACCCGTGATCGGACCGGCTTTGCTACGGACAACTGTTAAAACGCGAGTATTCTCGCTGTGGTTCTTCACCACCAAGGACTTCACGTTCAAAACAATCTCCGTAACGTCTTCAAGGACGTTCGGAATCGAACTGAACTCGTGCTGTGCGCCGCGAATCTTGATCTGAGTGATCGCACTTCCTTCCAAACTGGACAAAAGCACTCGACGCAGACTGTTACCGATCGTCGCGCCAAATCCTCGCTCGAAAGGCTCCGCTGTAAACTTGCCGTAACTGGAGGTCAACGTTGCTCTATCAACGCTGACTTGGCTGGGCAGCTCTAAACCACGCCAACGAACGTGCATATGATTAACTCCGAGTAAATTCCAATTCGAAACTGTGCTTCCAAACTTAAGCCATCGCTAAACCGGCCCACCAAAAGGTCGGCCTGCCCTGACATCGCCATCGCTCAACGCAAGCCGATATCACGTGGCACCGGCATATCATTCGTCCTTAAAGACCGAACGCTCCCGCTAGTGCCGCTCCCCACGGACCGACCTAGACGCGTCGCCTCTTGCGAGGACGGCATCCATTGTGGGGAATTGGCGTGGTATCTTCGATCTGCTTTACAGTGATCCCAGCGGCCTGCAACGCAGTGATCGCCGACTCACGACCAGAACCTGGCCCCTTGACGCGAACCTCGATCTCCTTCACGCCGTACTTAGCAGCCTTTTCAGCGGCTTGCTGGGCAGCCATCTGGCCGGCAAACGGCGTGCTCTTTCGCGAGCCCTTGAATCCACAAGTGCCAGCGCTCGCCCAACAAATCGTATCCCCTTTGGTGTCGGTAATCGTCACTTGGGTGTTGTTGAACGTCGCCTTGATAAACGCGATTGCAGATGTGACATTGCGTCGAATCTTGCGCCGCTTGTTAGCCGCGTCTTGTTTGTTTTGTTGTTGTTTCGCCACGATATTATGTTTTACTTAACTTGCTAAAGCTGATTCAAATCCTTCGCCCCACATCCACCTTCCATTCGACCGACCAGCAATCCAAAGCGATCGGTCCAGGCAAGACGCGGGGGCTCCTATCAAGCCGCGTCGAGGACTATCGCAAGTCCTTGACCCCCTTCTTGCCAGCCACCGTCTTCCGAGGCCCTTTTCGTGTCCGGGCGTTCGTTCGGGTTCGCTGACCACGAACTGGCAAGCCCAGTTTGTGTCGCATGCCTCGGTAGCACTTGATTTCACGCAATCGGTGAATCGCTTGGCCAACCTGGCGTCGCAATGGACCTTCGACCGTGAAGTCGCGTTCGAGCAAGCTGGCCAAACGGCTCAACTCGTCCTCGTCCAACTCCCGGGCCTTTTTGGTCGGGTTGATCTTCGTCTTGACACACGCATCCCGAGCAATGGCCGGTCCAACGCCGTACAAGTATTGAAGTGAATAAACGACCTGTTTGTCGTTGGGAATGTCGACACCGAGAAGACGCGGCATACGTGCCTACTCCTAAACCTTTTCCCGACTGGGATTTGTAAAAACGACAGAAATTTCTTCTTACCCACAAACGGGGAACAAACCCAAGCCGTTGGGTCTGCGAAGCCCAAAAGTGTACCCACAGCCAGCCAATCTCTGCAAGGGTTAATTGACGGCTTTGGCACGCTTTTTTCTTTCACCCTTCCACGTTCGTCGGAAAAAAACAATCAACCCTCGCCGACACGTCGACTCCAAGCACCATCCGCATTGTCAAAAGCATCAAAAACCCTGCGAAATACATCACCCAAAGCGTCGAAGGAGCAAGAAACCACGCAACCGATACGGACCGCAAAGTTTCATCAAACACTCCCTGTCAACGGGATTGAAGAATCTCAGTGGCCGCGTCGAAAATGGTACGGAACATTTTTTAAAGGCCAATTTTCTCGACGCTCAAGGCCGTTTGCTAGCTATTGCGGAGGTTTTCAAACCATGATCGTCGCGCCCCTTGATTTCCAACCATCGGCTTCCAGCCGAATCGAATTGCGGCCGTTGGACTCTAGCCAAATCGAATCCAAACGATTCTCGTTCCGCGCGGCGAAGGAACTGGTTCGCGATCTTCATCGCCCCAAACCAAAAATCTATTGGTTCGATTTTTTTACGTCCAATATTGCCGGCCACGCCTTACCTACCATCAATGTCCGCTCAGATCAGTAGCTTCCGAACGCCACCCATGCGATGGGTATGGTCCCGGGAACCTCGTCTAACACGGCTACCGAGATTGCATTCAAAGGCCTAATCCTAGCAGCGACGACGTTGCTGTTTTTACGAGCGGCCATGTTCACCCACGAACTGGTCCATTTGCCTCGTGACGGCTGGCAAGCTTTCCGTTTCACTTGGAACCTATACTGTGCGGCATCCCATTCCTCATCCCTTCGTTCACCTACTATCCGCATATCGACCATCATCGCCGCAAGTCCTACGGGACCGAAGAGGATAGCGAGTACCTGAATCTCAGCCATCGCCCCCCCCAGCGCCATCGTCCTGTACATGCTTGGAGTTCTCGTAACTCCGTTCGCCGGTGTGATTCGGTTCGGTATTTTGTCCCCGATACGCTGGCTGTATCCCGCCGCTCGGAAATGGACATTCCGGCATGCATCCACCATGGTGATGGATATCTCCTACCAACGTCCAGAAGCGAGCGATCGCGTTTATCGCATCATGCTGATCCAAGAAGTCGCATGCTTTGCCGTGTGCCTCTACCTGCTGCTTCACCCGCTCATGATCGCAAAAACCATCTATGACCCGCTGCTGATCCACGCTTATGTAGTGAGTGTCGCGCTGATTT
>VGZN01000670.1 GCA_016872635.1 Planctomycetota bacterium
ATGGTTCTGAAGTAGAGTGGAACACATGGATACCGCGCGTTGGCATTAGATCGAACACAAAATAGCCGTAATTGTTTCACGCGGATGGTCGTAACGGCGACGCCGCACCCTAAGGGTAGCAGGCACTCTCCGAGTGCCGTCCGCCGGTCAAGTGAGGGACGTGCATTGCAAGGAATGCACCCTCGTCCGATGGATGCAGTCTGCGGCTGAGGCCGATCGGCTGATGGTGTTCGCTTGCGCCGATCGAATAGCCGGATGGGACTTAGCCCTGGTTGATGCGACTTGTCCGGTGCGATTGGTTCACGCAAAGACGCAAAGACGCGAAGGGAGATTCGCTGCGATGCATGATAGGGGCTTCTTGCTCGTAGGAGTGGATCTTGCGAAAGATCCCGAGTTGATGGCATTGCGTATGGATCTGGGCAACTTTCCTCGCGACAACCCCTCATCCCCGGCCCCTCTCCCCGAAGCGGGGCGAGGGGAGAGAGATCGATGAGTGTTGTGGGGATGATGGGGATGGGTTATTGGTTTTTGACGGAGAATCTTTATTCTCACTCGTCTCGTCATTGGCTTGAGCCAAACATCTCTGGATGCCCCTGACGAGTTGATACGATTTTCCACAATTAACTTCTCAAAACCCGTTCGAGTCGCTCCCATGAAAGAACCTTGGAACGCCCTACGCGGTGTCGTTGCTTTGCTCGCCGTCGGCGCTGTTTGCTTGCAAGCGTGGCACTTGATGCAAATCGATCGCTTTGCACTCTCCCAATTTATCAGCTTCTTCACCATTCAATCGAACTTGATCGCCGCGACAGTCCTCGCGATCGAAGCAGCCGGAGGTTTCAATGTCCCTAGCGCTCGGCGCGATGCGCTACGCGGAGCCGTAGTCCTGTACTTGACCGTCACGGCGGTCGTCTACGCAGTTCTGCTCTCCCGCCTACCTATCGTGAAGGAAATCGTCCATCCGTGGGCCGACCCAGTCCTCCACTATGTCGTGCCCCTCTTCGCACTCGTCGATTGGGTCGTCATGCCCCCGCCCTCTAAACCCTCGTTCCGTCGCGCTCTGCTCTGGATCATCTATCCACTGGGCTATCTCACGTTCTCGCTGACTCGAGGTGCACTCACGGGCTGGTACCCTTATCCCTTCCTCAACCCCAATAGCCCCGGCGGTTGGACTGCGGTCGCCATCGTCTCGTCGATCTTGATCCTGTTCGGGATCGCTCTGATCTGGGTGATCGTGTGGATCGCAAAATGGAGATGCGCCAAAATCGATGCGTGAGATCGATTTCGCTCTCGAAGGCCCGAAGAGTTTAACCCCTCTCCCCTCTCCCCGAAGCGGGGCGAGGGGAGAGGGGAGAGAGCGTTTACGCGTTAGCTATTTGCACCTAACCCGTAACCCATTGCGCCGTAGCGTGGACTACTCTTCAAGTGTCTTTTGTTCCGAACCTGCGATGGTAGCGATCGCTTTGAGCAGCGTCATATCAGCGCTGTAGCTGACGGTTCGTACCGAACCATCGGCATTAACGGCATTCCAGCCTGCGACGTGGGCGGCGCCGAAATCGTGGCATGCCAAGCAACTGGTACCCGAGTCTGATGCTGTCCCGCGTGCGATGTATCGAACATACGAGTTGCTCGCAGCATAGTACTCTGGGAAACCAGCGATTGGAGTTCGGTCGCCGTAATCGTTACCGGTTTTGTGCCGCAACGGATCCATCGCCTTCTCGCCCAAGTACAGTGTGGTGCTGGTCCCATCGGTGATCTCGCTCATCTTGATCTTGTGGCCCAGGTACCAAACGCCAGGTTGCTCCAGAGCCACGACGGCGTTATTGGGGTCTGTGCTCAAGGCCGCTCCACCATTCATGGCGTAATCGGTCCTCGCTCCATAAGGACCGAATTTTTCGTTGATCGGATTAGGAATCGGGTACGATTTCGCATCCCGTCGACTCGGACAATAGAACTGCTGAACAACACTTTCGATGTATGTGTAGTCAGCCTCAGCAACCGGTGTGGCTCCAGGGACGCGATCCATGATTCGCCCTAGGTTCATGCTCAGTTGAGTCTGTTCCATGTAAGGCATGATCTGAACCATCCAGGGAACCCCACGAGCTTCTGGCCTCGCAGCACCGGTACCGACATCGACGGCCAACGGAGCCATCTCGCCTGCGTATCCCGGGAATCGTTTGTATGCGGACTCATAATTGTGACCCGCCATGACGACTTGTCGCATCCGGTTCTGGCAATCCGCACGTCGGGCCGCCTCACGTGCCGCTTGCACGGCAGGTAATAGCAATCCTACCAACACACCGATGATGGCAATCACCACCAGCAACTCGACGAGGGTGAAGCCTCGATGCTTGGGTGAGTAGCGTCCTTGCGCGACCGATGGAGAGAACGAGAATAAGACCGTCATATCGAACTCCAGAATGGGATGAGAGTTGGAGCACGGTGAGGAACCGCGGGCCAAAATCAAAATGGTCGGCCCATCTCCTCGCGTGTGTGGAAATCATCAAATGAAACGCATCAGCGGCCCGAAAACCAACCAGAGTTTAACAATTCCAACCCCGTCATCGCAACAAAATTCCACCGCCCTGCGGTGAGTTTTTTAGCATCGATACCCCTTTTCGGGCTTTATCGACAGCGTTGATGCGATCCCCAAATATTGTCGTCGCTAAGCTAACCCCCCAGCACCCCCCTCCGGAGAAGGGTCGCAACGGCGAGCGGGCCTCAAAGACGAGTCCTTGTTCGGGACCAGTAGCGTGAAAAAGAAGAGGGATCGCGTTAGCGGATGAAATGA
>VGZN01000671.1 GCA_016872635.1 Planctomycetota bacterium
CTATATCCGCTGTTTTCGCCCGCTTGATTGCCCGAAATGTCCAACCCTAACTGGTTCCACGAAGTTCCGTTGTATTTATAGATGCGGACACGGCCTTCATTTGCGAAGGTGGCGATGTCGTAAAGATGGGACCCAATCGCAACCGTGGTTCCATCCGCGGATAGACTTACACTAGCTCCGCTTTCTTCCTGAGCTTGATTTCCCGAAATGTCCAACCCTAACTGGTTCCACGAACTTCCGTTGTATTTGTAGATTCGGGTTCGGCCTTCATCGGTGCCGGCATTTGTAGGTCCGCCTGCTTTGTCGTAAGCATATGACCCAATCGCAACCGTATTTCCATCCGCGGATAGACTTACATTATGTCCGCTTTGTTCGTCCGCTTGGTTGCCTGAAATGTCCAACCCCCGCTGAATCCACGAACTTCCGTTGTATTTGTAGATGCGGGTTCGGCCTTCATTTCCGTTGGTGGCGATGTCGTAAATCACGGACCCAATCGCAACCGTCGTTCCATCGGCCGATAGACTTACACTACCTCCGCTGCGTTCGTCCGTTTGATTGCCCGAAATGTCCAACCCCAACTGATTCCACGAACTTCCGTTGTATTTGTAGATTTGGGTTCGGCCTACATCAGCATGGATAGTGTTGTAAAACTGGGACCCAATCGCAACCGTTGTTCCATCCGCCGATAGACTTACACTATATCCGCTGTATTCTTGTAGTTGATTTCCCGAAATGTCCAACCCCAACTGATTCCATGAGGTTCCATTGTATTTGTAGATTCGGGTTCGGCCTACATTACCATTAGCGTCGATGTCGTAAGACCAGGACCCAATCGCAACCGTGGTTCCATCCGCCGATATACTTACACTATATCCGCTTTCTTCGCTACTTTGATTTCCCGAAATGTCCAACCCAATCTGTCCCCAATTCACCCCATACGTCGTCGTCAGCGCCCCCGGTGGCGGCACCATCACACTCGCGGACGACGCTATCGTGGTGGTTGTTCCACCCACGGCATTATACACCGCCGCGCTCACATCCGGCGTCGGCGTCGCTACGGCCGAGACCCCCCCATCAAAGAAGAAGTTCTTCGTGCCTTGGACGGCGACCCACGACCGGAGATTCGTGTCACTCGAATAATCGGCGTAGGCGAGCGAGAAGTTACAGAAGGAATTCGCGCCGATGGCCGCCGCTCCCGTGAGAATACCGCTGACAGATGAGGCGGTAGTGGGAGACCAGGTTGCCCCGCCGTCGATTGAACGCGCGAGAATATTGGTGGCGCTCGTGTTATTGCCCGCGACCCAGACGCCATTCGCGTATACGAGAGAATTACATACCTCGAAGGGTGCCGAAATATTACTGTTCGCAACGACCGACCATGTGCCCTCCGTGATGACACTCGGGCGCGACGACATTGCGAAGACATTCGCACCGCTGCCACCCACCATCCAAAGCGGCGCCCCTGTGCCCTGTGAACCACCGCGACCATACGCCACCGTGAGTGCCGATGTCGTAAAAGGCGTATATGTCGAGAACACGTTGTTGTATTGAAGTATATACGTAGTTTCGGTTACCGTGAGAGTGCCTTTGACCACAACGGGTGCGAATGTGAATGGCGGTGCGGCAGCTTGGGTCGCGGTGATGGTCGTCGTTCCCGCGGAAATGTCCTTGATGAACAATAATGCGTTGCCGTAGACGTCCGCGACTGCTGGGTTGCTGCTCGTGTAGGTAATCGCGCCGAACGTATCGAGTTTATAGACGCGGACTTGGCCGGCGGTAGCACCTCCACCGGCGTTTTTAATAGCACCAATCGCCACGGTGGTTCCATCCGCTGAGAGACTGACACTCCATCCGCTCTGATCTGCCGCCGCCTCACCATCAATATCCACACCAAGACGGTCCCAACCAATCGGACCGAAATTGGGAAGACTCTGGTCAGTTATGGCGGCAATCTTGTTCGGATTATATTTATACACGCGAACGTGACCTCGGTTGTCTGTGTTATTTGAAATTGGTACATCGCTATAAGGTGCTGCAATCGCTACAATCGTTCCATCTGCAGAAAGACTAACACTCTGTCCTGAATAATCATTAAATGATTCGCCGTCGATATCTGCACCGAGGCGGTCCCAACCAATCGGTCCAAAATTGGGTTGCGATTGGTCCGTCACTGCAGTTACTTTGCTCAGGTTGTATTTATACACGCGGACGTGGCCGGAGTTACTGTTACCAGCGGGGTCATTATTAAGATTTGCTCCAATCGCAACGACAGTTCCATCGGCGGAAAGACTGACACTGAAACCACTACGGTCATCTGCGGCTTCTCCGTCAATATCCGCGCCAAGCCGATTCCAACCTCTCGGTCCAAAATTCGCAACACCTTGTGTCATTTGAGCATTTAATTTACTCGCGTCATATTTATAAACACGGACATGTCCAGCTTCAGCAGCGGTTCCGTCATTTAAATTTGCTCCAATCGCTACGGTAGTTCCATCCGCGGAAAGCGCCACACTGTATCCACTGTTGTCACTTGCAAACTCGCCATCGATATCTGCACCTAGACGTGTCCATCCAACTGGACCGAATGATAAGTCATTTTGGTTCGTTACTTCAGCTTTACCCGGAGTGTATTTATAAACGCGGACGTGGCCGCTATCTGCCACCAAATTTCCGGAACCGTCATTTGATACTGCTCCAATTGCAATAATCGTTCCATCAGCTGATATTGCGACACTTCTTCCACTGTTATCGGCGGCAGTCTCTCCATCGATATC
>VGZN01000672.1 GCA_016872635.1 Planctomycetota bacterium
AAAGCGACACCTGCTTCACCCGCCACCGCGCGAGCCAATAGCGTTTTCCCTGTACCTGGAGGGCCATTGAGCAAAACCCCTTTGGGAACGCGACCACCGAGCTTTTGGAATTTCTCCGGGGAGCGGAGGAACTCAACGATTTCCTTAAGGTCGGCTTTGACTCCCTCGAGTCCTGCGACGTCGTCGAAAGTGACATGTTGGTCACTGGGCTCGAACCGTTTTGCGGTTGAGCGTGTGAAGCTGTTGAGGAATCCGCCACCCATCATGTTTTCCCGCGAACGTCGCATAAACACGTAGAGGCCGGCGCCTAGCAGCAGGAGTGAGGCAAACGACAAGAGCAGGTACAACGTGTTCGCGCTGTTGGTCGAAACGACATCGTAGACAAAGGGCTCTTGGCCGGAGCTTGGTTCCGTTGACACCGCTCTTGCCCGAAGTTTTTCAAGGCGATCGAAAAGCTCTCGGCGGACTTCCCCATCCGTGGGAATGACGACTTCAAAGCGACGGTTGAGTCTTTCAAGGCTACCGTCGGAAAGCGATTTAGGTTTTACGGGTTTGTCGAAGGCGTCGTAGGTGATGGGCCGTTCCGGGGCGATTTTGAACGTTCCCTCGATGGCGGTCGGGTAGACCGTCAGGCGTTGGATATTCTCGCGATCAAGTTGTTCGAGAAAAAAACTGTAGTCAATCCGCGAACTCAATGGAGAGCCCGCGAGGAAAAGCATGGCGAAAACCGCAGTGAGGACGATCAGAACCCACCACATTCCGTTCGGTCGGCGTGTGGAGGAGGGCGTTGGCGTGCTGCCTTTGGATTCCTGTGGTTTTTGGTTCATAGCCCAATCGGATCGTTAGGAACAACGGGGCCCTTCGCCCCTCAATAGACTTTCGACCCGAATTGTAGCCGATCGGATAACTTCTAGGCAGTAGTACCTTGTCGAGGGGGACTGATATCGACGACTTGATTTTCCGACGGTTTGGTTGTTCTGTCTGGTCGGAATTTTTGGGGGATCACAAGTGATTTTTGGCGTGGAGGAGTGGGTTGGGCATGTTGCCATTGGCACGGCGCTCGGTTTTTGCTACTCCCCACATGTCACGCGTCGTTAGTGCCCTCGATAAACCACGTTTTTCGCCGATCATAGGCCAGAAAACATTGCCGGGGCACTGAGGCGAGCGTAGTTTTTTATGAGGTAACCCAATCATGCCCACGACCGAAAAGTTGTATGAATTGATGGAGTCCAAATTGCGGTTGCTCACGGAATTGCATTCCTTGGCCATTCAGCAATCGGACTTGGTTTCCGGACAAGAGCTCACGGAATTGATGACGTTGCTCGGACGCAAGCAGCGATTGATGGATACGTTGATGGAGATTCAGGTCGATTTGGTTCCCTATGCCTCCGAAGACCCGGAAGCACGGATCTGGCGATCGGGAGAGCGTCGGCGGGAGTGCCAAGCGATCAAAATGCACTGTGATCGGCTGGTTGGTGAGCTTTTGGTGATGGAAAACAGGGCCATCGACAACATGGCGCTCCAACGCGAGGTTGTCGCTAGTCAATTGCAGCAAGTGACGGATGCATCCCGGTTATCCCGGGCTTACGAAGCATCTTCAGGCAGCGAGTTACGCGAGGAGGGCGGTGCATTGTCGTTCACGGGGTGAGCCACGACTTTCCCAGATGGTTCCTGGTGCGATTTGAAGATTGCCGTGGAGTCATGTACGGTTTTGTAGCTTGCCCTTGGCTCATCCCCCGAGTCCCAACTCTAATTGAGTGCATTTCATCCCATGAGGAAAAACGATGTTTCCATCCATGTTCAATAGTGGCGTGAATCGAGCGTTGGAGGAAACCGTCGCATTCGCAGAACGCCGGCATCAAATCCTGGCTGGGAATGTCGCGAACATGGATACTCCCGATTACAAGACTAAAGATCTTTCGGTCGATGATTTCCAAGAGAGTCTCAAGGGAATGCTCAAGCAGGAAAAGCGTGTAACTCGGGGCGTCTCGCCTGGCGAATCAACGGCTATTGGTAGACCAAACCAGCCGATGCAGCTATCCAAGGAGCAAGCTATTCAAGAGGTCCGAGATGCTTCGAAGCAAGTCGTTTACCATGATGGTAGCGATGACAACTTAGAAACTCAGATCACTCAAATCTCTAAGAACCAAGGGATGCATTCGGTAGCGGTAGCCTTGCTCAAATCTCAGTACCGCTCGCTGCAAACAGCGATTAGTGGCAGCGTCAACGTTTAGAGTTGCTCCTGCTTTGCGGTAGCGAGACGCCTGCCAAACGGGCGATGGCGAGAGGCACGTTTCAGATTTAGTAGTAAGGATCAGATTTGGTAGTTGAGATCGAAGAGACCGTCATCAATTGAGCCGTTTCGAATTTTGAGCTTTGGCTTCTCAAGTACCACGGTGGAATGCGGGGCGACGGTCGACGTCACCCAAACGCTGGATCCGATGACGCTGTGATGGCCAATCGTGGTCTTGCCCCCGAGGATCGTAGCGTTTGCATAGATCACCACATGGTCTTCGATGGTGGGGTGGCGTTTGGTGCCGCGGACCAAGTCGCCGTTGCTATCTGTAGCGAAACTGAGAGCGCCGAGCGTGACGCCTTGGTAGATCTTCACGTGATCACCGATATCGCAGGTTTCCCCGATAACGACACCGGTACCGTGATCGATGAAGAAGTGTTCGCCGATGCGGGCTCCGGGGTGGATATCGATTCCCGTCTGTTTGTGGGCCCATTCGCTCATCATCCGCGGGATAAAGGGTACCTTCAGCCGAAAG
>VGZN01000673.1 GCA_016872635.1 Planctomycetota bacterium
TTCTCCAATCGATTCACCCATTTGAATCCATTGCGGATTTTCGTTCACATTTACCAGAACACGATCGCTGAGGATTTCGACGACGGAGATATCATGCAACGCCAAGGGGATACTATTTCCAGCAGGCACCTTCTTGATCGTACCACGCGCATCTGCAGCAAACCACGCCTCCGTGACCCCCTCCCGATTCGTCGTGATGGCCCGAAGCTCAACATCGTTGAGCGCCTTGGCAAACCCTCGAGCGAATGGGTTTCTTCGGACCAATGGCGTGGACGGCTTGAGAGCTAATTGTGCGTCCGGCAACATACACCAATCCCCTAAATTCGATTCGTTCGTCGAAGATTCCATGCTGAGGACTTGGATCGAGAGGTTGATGTCGAGTCGCCCTTCATTGCCGATCGGGTTCAGCGTCATCGATCGGATCTTTTGCAAGTGTCCGGCCTTGCGGAACTGATCCATGAAATCAGCAAATTTGGCCAAGGACGCTTGGCCTCGCAAGGAATAGTCAATCCGATGGCCAACACGAACTCGCTTTCCCTTCTTCGTTCGGGAGCGGATTTCGAGCGGTACTGGCTGGGATGCATCGACCGATGTTGAGAGAAATTTATTCCGATCCACTAGATCCAGTAACCATTCCTGATACGAGGATCGGGCTAGCATCGGATCGCTGGGCAATGCTCTCGCTGAATATTCCGCGAGGCGCCGACCGATCTTTTGCGACTGCATTTGCTGCTGTTTGGCTTCGTTGATGTCCTCGGTCAACGTATCGATTTTTTGAGTTAACGCAGCCCGTGGTTCCTCGATCCAACTTCGATAAAGTGCATCGATTCCGTAAAGGCCAAAGACTGCGGCACATGCCAATAACAACCACTTCATTCGAGGTGTCATCGATCCACCTCCTTGGAACCAGAATCGGTCGACGCAGGCTCTTCCGTGGAAGCGGAGGGCTGCTGGTCTTCCGTAGACGACGGGGCGTCGACAACTTGTGGAGCCTCGGCATTACCTGCTTCAGATGGTACAAAACCTTCCGACGATTTCGGATTGCCGTCACTGTCGTTTGCAGTCGCGTCGGTTGATTTCGAATCGGTTAATTTCGAATCGGTTGATTTCGAATCGGTTGATTTCGAATCGGTTGATTTCGTAACGGGTTCCTCGGTCTTTTTAAGCGTAACGCTTTTTCGATCGCTCGGCGATGATGTCGATGGCCCGAACAATTTAGGACGAGGTGGATCTAGTTCAAAGGTGATATGGGTGTCGAACTGCCATGGGTACTCGGCGGAGTTCGCGTTTTGGCTGATCTGCTTGCTGACCGCAGAATACTTGGCACCGCGAATTCGATTCTCTAGTTCCGAGATTGTTTCTTGCGTGTTCGCTTGGACGGAAATATCGATCGATGCACCATTGCTGCCGGAACTGGCAGTCAACCGTCGCACGGACGCATTCGAACCCTCCGGCAATCGCGTCGAGAGTTCAGTGAGTTCCGTGAGCCAGTCGACTTGATCGGACAACCATCCTTCGACCGCTTGGACTTGATCCGATTTCTCAAGGTACTTCGATGTCAATTTCGTCGCGTCGCGCAGTTCGGTTTGGAGTCCATCCGCTTCGGATTGAAGCTGCCAAACGTCGCTCAGGAGCAAGTAACCTCCGATCGAAGCTGCAGACGCTGCGAGTACACCCCAGCCCCCCCACCGTCGAAGCAGGCTTTGCGGAACCGGAGGTCGTTTCGGGTCTAGCAAGTTTACTGGGAGTCGTTGTCCTACGAAATCGAGGGCGGCGCCCGAGTTGGCGGCAGACGTAATACGGGTGCTCGCGGATGTATCGCTTTCATCCCGTTGCACCTCCCATGCGGCGAACGGATCGAGCGGCGTTACGTTGATCTCTTCGTGCGCTTCCAGCGATGCCGTCACTGCTGTCGCAAACTCTCCGGTTGCGAAAAGGAACCAACTCTTCGGAAGCTCTGCGACCGGTTGCGGCAACAGGGTCAAGCATCGCTGAGTCTCCAACCATATTTGTTCGGCAACTCTATCAGCATCGTCCGTGCTGTTGCGAATCGACCGTAAAAGGAGTGGTTCCACCCCTCGGCAAATTGTCAATTCGGTTTCACCCGGGTAAAGATGAATCAACACATCAAGCGTGTCGTCAGGGAGATTTTGTTGTCGGAGTAGACTCAATGGACCCAGGGCCCTGGAACCGATCCCTTGAAGTTTGAATCCCGCTTCGGTGCATTGCGTTTGGATCGAGTCACGTTCCTTTTGGCTGAGCGCAAACGCGAGGACTTGAACGCCTACGCTTTCTGCTTCCTGTGGGCTTGAATCCTTGACGACAGCCCCTTTGTTCCCATCCTTCGGCCCGTTCGTCACGTAGTAGTCAATGACCGGAGGCTCCGGCGTTTCGCCCAATTGCTGCTCGACTTCGGCGGCGACCAACGCTGCAATCTCTGACCGCTCCGAAGGAGGAAGCGTGAGGCTGATCAGGTCTAATTCAGGACGCGAGAGGAGCACCACCATTCGGGTTGCGTGGATACCCTCGGTGGAAAAATGATTCGCGAGTGCGACAAAGGGTGTGTCGGGCGCCGTGTATTCTATGGCGCCGAAATCCTTCGATTGGATTCGCTTGGATCCCGGAGTGAGTACGAAATAGTGGACCGACTCGCGATCCCAATGCATGAACGCGACGCGACCGCCGCTCGATTTGGTGAGCGAACGTGGGCTTCGAAGGTTTTTAAGAGAATCAAGCAACTTCATTTGGATGCATCCATCAGGGA
>VGZN01000674.1 GCA_016872635.1 Planctomycetota bacterium
CTTGGTGAGGCTGACATTCAACGGATTGGCAGCCGTTCCCACAAATCCACCCGTTCCCTCAGCACTGACCTCAACCGTCCGTGCAGTGATCGAACCGGTCGTGGTCGATGTGATCGAACCGCTTGTCGCTGTCAACGAGGCCGTGTTGACCACACGGATCAGCCCATTGAGAATCAACGACGCGTTCGATACAAGGTTGAGATCATTGCTCGTTGAGATCCCGCTGAAATCGACTCGAATCGGATGGTCGGCTCGCACCCACGTGCTAAAGTCGGTTGCGTAGCTGGTGGTTGTGCCGTCGCTCGCTATGCTCAGCGGATGGGCGGCAAAGCGTTGCTTGAAACCGGTCGGAGTGGATGATCCGCCAAGACTAAAGTTCTTGACGGTTTGTATCGTTTGAGAACCTCCCTGCGGTGCGGTAAATCCGACGTACATTGTGGGACCGACGGCCGATGCGAGATCCATGTCGTCATACACGCGGCTGAAGGTGTCCCCGGTTACGGTGTCGGTCAACGATTCTATCCATTGTCGCCGGGCATTGTTGTAGTTCAGTTGAACGCGAATCGGATTCCGGCTCGCGAAATCGACGGCTCCTGTACTCAGGTAGTTACCGGCTGTGTTGGTGGTGACAAAATTCGAACCCTGCAAACCATTGCTCTTGAGATTGATTTGATACGCAGCCGTCGGTCCGGAGATTCCTACATAGCCCAGTCCATCTTCCGCGTTGCCACTGACTTGGGTCCCGGCCGATTGGAACACCAAGGCGACACCATCGTCGGGGAAAACCTCCAACGAGAAGCCTTGAACGCTTTGCACCGCCGTCAATGCGCCGCTGCCACCGGTAAAACCAACGTATGTTGTAGGACCCAACAATCCCGCCAGGTTGATGTTGCTGTAGGTTTTTGTGTAGGTCGTGTTGGAGATCAGATCCGTTAATTTTTCGGTGAGCTGATGCGCGTGGCTGTTGTAGGACAACTGAACTTGAATCAAATGGCCACTGGCGAAATTGACGGAACCTGTGCTGTTGTAGGTTCCTGAGGTGTTCGTAGTGACAAAGTTCGATCCTCTGGTGTGGCTGCTATCGGCAAAGAGGTTTATTTGATAAGCAGCCTTGGCGCTGGAGATACCCACATAACCCAGCCCGCCACCACTGTTGCCTATCGCTCCAGTCCCTTTGTCCTGGAAAACCAAGGCAATACCGTCGGCTTGGTTGCTCTGAAAGGAGAAATCCTTCACCAGTTGAGTAGCGGTCTGACCGCCGCTGCTGCCAGTGAAACCGATGTAGGCTTGAGAGGTCCCAAGAACCGACGCGAGGTTGATATTGGAATAGGTATGACTGTAGGTGTTGTTATTACTTAAGTTCGTCAGAGATTCAAAAACCTGATTGGAAATTGGATCGTAGGTCAAGCGGACGTGGACTAGATCTCCACTGCTGAAATCGACACCCCCAATGCCTCCGGTCTTGTTGTAGGAACCGCTTGTATTGCCTGTAACAAAGTTGGAACCCTTGGTCAGATTGTTACCCCCGAAGATATTGATTTGGTAGGCAGCTTTGTTGCCCGCGATCCCGACATAACCTAAGCCACCGCCTATGCTCCCGACAACGTTGGTTCCCTGCGTCTGGAAGACCAGCGCGATGCCATCCGCGTTTTTGTCTCCGCCGGCTTGGTAGGTGAAGTCGATGGTGAAACCGTAGTTAATGGGAACTTGCTCTTTATTCCATGCGGCTCGAGCGATACTCGTTGACCCGTTGGTCAACGTGAGCTGAGTTGGGCTGATAATAGCGGCGTTGGCAGAATTCGTTGGAGCGGCAAAATTGCTAAACCCTTGGACCGCTTTACCATCGGTTTGATACTTGAAATTGATTTCGAAGTCGTCTTTGGTACCGATTTCGCCGCCGTACCAAGCGGCCCGTGCTATGCTTTGCGAACCATTGGTAAGCGTGATCTTGCCCGGCGTTATCGCACTGGCGTAAGAAGTGCTTTGAGGAACGAAGTCACCGAAGCCTTCGATCTTGGGGTTTTGAAAGCTGGCCTGATAAGTGAACTCGACCGAAAGCGAGTCCACATCGGTACTTATTCGCTGGTCATACCAAGCGGCTCTCGGACGATTTTGAGTTATATCGAAATTCGCAAACGTGATCGACTCGGAGGAAATCGAATCGGCGGTCATACGCACCGGTCCAAAACCAGTGAAGCCACTAAGATGTGGGTCGACGACATGGGCTAAATCGCTTTCCAAATGATCGAAAGGAGAACCCGTTTGAGGCTCGTAAACGAGCAAGAAATTTTTCACGCTTTGTGTGGATGAAGCCAGGCCGGTCGAGCCTGTGAAACCCGCGAAAACTGGGCTCGATCCGAAGAGGCTAGCTAGATTCACATCCTTTTCAGTGACATAATGCACGTTGCCGTCACTATCCGAAAGAAATGCGAACCACTTTTGTTTGGAAGCAGAAGCATCGTAGTACAACTGCACTTCCATCGGACTGGTGACAGACACCGGTGAGCTCGAATCGTAGTTTTGATTCCAATCCTCGTTGGAGTCAAACTTCACACCTGCATGCGGTCCATCTTGGTAATCGTACAGGTTGATCATGAACGCCGCTTTATTACCGGCGATTCCAGAGTAGCCAAGCCCGCTACCACTTCCCCCTACAACGCTCGTGCCCACGGTTTGCAAAGCGAACGCGATCCCATCGCCATCGCCACTTCCTTCGTAGCGGAACGAGACCATGAAGCTGCGCGTTACATCGATCGGCTGCTG
>VGZN01000675.1 GCA_016872635.1 Planctomycetota bacterium
TTAAACAGCTCTCGTGAGCAGCAAGGCCCTAGCCGGTGGTGTGGTGATCGTCACGTAAATCATGCTCGTCGTGGCGGGTTCTACGGTAACGCGGGACAACGACGGCTAGCGCCAAAATCGCTCACGCATCAATCACAAACGCCTCCCGCAGGAACGATCCCACCAACCTAAGCCAGTCCCACGGCGATGGCGTCGATTTTCAGCAAAAAATGGGTGGAAGCGATTCTATTTCTTTTGGATCTGCTAGCCAAATCACGGACTCCATTGGCACCGTTTTCTTACAGATCCAAAAATATTTAAAATCTGCTCTAATAAATCCAGCGATGGAACGTCTAAGGATTCAGCGAGCTAAGTCTCGCTCCTTGCTTCTCAAAAATCCTCCTCGGACAGGAAACAGAATTATGCTTCGCAGCATTCGTCCCACGGCGACATCTTTGATTGCCGGTAACGCCCTTCTGGCGATCCTCTTGATCGGACTTGCCGCGGTGGGTGCAAAGGCCCCGGCTTTTCTTTCGTACCAAACACCCTCAGCCCAGGAGCGAGCGGCCATGTGGAAAAAAGTTGACGAAGCATTGAACCAAGGTTTACCCAAGTCCGCCCTCGAGGCAATCAAACCTATTTTGGCAGGTGCTCTGCATGACAAGGAGTACGCGGAAGCGATCAAGGCGATTGCGAAACGGATTGCGATTGAGAGCGACATTGAGGGAGGGAGTCCGGCGGAACGAATATCTCGTATGAAGAACGAGATTGAGGCGGCTCCCGAGGAAATGAAAGCGGCGATGCATGCCTTGATGGGTTACTGGTACTGGGCGTACTTCCAGGAGAACCGCTGGCGATTCTCGAATCGATCCGCTACCGAATCGTCCCCAGGTGATGATTTCACCACATGGGACTTGAAACGACTCTTTGCGGAGATCGATAAACATTACTCTGCCGCGCTCAAGGACGAGGCAACTCTCCAAAAGACACCGATCGCTGTGTACGACGCGCTGCTACTCCAAGGGGATTTGCCTGACCGTTATCGGCCTACCCTCTATGACTTCCTCGCCTTCGTTGCGATCGACTTCTACGCTTCCGGCGAACAAACTGGCGCGAAGCGTGAAGATTTCTTTGAGCTGGATGCTTCGAGCCCGATCTTGGGTACTGTCGAAGATTTCCTCGCGTGGGAACCAAAGACCACCGACTCGGATTCCCCTAAGCTCAAAGCGATACGGATTTTTCAGAACCTTCTCCGGTTCCATCAATCCGATGCGGACAGAAGCGCTTGGCTGGATGCGGAATTAGGGCGATTGCAATTCGGATACGCCAACGCGCAAGGTGAAGAAGGTAAGAGTCGCACCAAAGCCGCATTGAAAGCGTTCGCCAATAAGTACGCCAATCATGAGTTGTCCGCCGTGGCTCTTTATCGGGTCGCGGATATCCTACAATCGGAAAGCGATCTTATCGGTGCACGCGAGGTCGCCCAGCAAGGGGCGAACGCATTCCCTGAGAGCGTGGGGGGAAAGCTATGCTTTAACTTAATCCAAACGATCGAAGCCAAATCGGTCTCGGTCCAAACCGAGCAAGTTTGGAATAAGCCTTCGACATCGATCCGAGTGAGCTATCGGAATATCGATAAAATCTACTTCAGGACAATTCGTGCGGATTGGTTAAGTCGATTCGCTCGCGATCGATGGCTTTCGGAACAATTCAACCAAACCGACATCAGTGAGTTGGTTAAAAAACCTTCCGTTCGCAGTTGGTCGGTCGATCTTGAACCTACCGACGATTACCACGTCGATACCAAGGACATTGATGCCCCCAGCGATTTGCCAGCCGGCTACTACTTGATTCTTTACAGTGTGCGTGAAGATTTTAAGCCGGACAATAATATGGTCGGTGCATGTGAGGTCTGGGTGACGGATCTTGCTCTCGTCATTCGTCAAGTTGCCAACGCTTCGGTGATCTCAGGATTTGTCCTCAACAACATTACAGGTGAACCGCTCCCAGAAGCCACGATAAGCGCGTTCACTCGGGATGAAAACACGTACAAGCTCAATCTTGAAAAGACTATCCGTACGGACGCTAACGGGATGTTCGAATTTTCGTCGCAAAACCGCGGAATGCTCCTGCTGGCTTCCCACCACGGGCACGAACTGGCAACGGCCCAGGAGTACGCGACGTACCAACAATCCAATATCGAAGCAGGAGTCAGCGTCGCACTTTTCACCGACCGATCCATTTATCGACCTGGGCAAATGGTCCACGTGAAGGGGGTAGCGATGATCGCGAACCCGAATACCAACAAGTACGAAGTCGTCCCGTCGCGAGCGTTTCGATTGCAGTTTCGAGATATGAACGGAAAGGAAATCGAAACACAAGATGTTCGGTCCAACGATTTCGGTTCGTTCAGTGGTACGTTTACGGCCCCTCGCGATCGAGGGACGGGGGCAATGAGCTTTTCTGTACTCGACATCCAGAACTCGTATGCGGTCGTTCGCGTTGAGGAATACAAGCGACCCAAGTTCCAGGTTACGATCGACCCTGTCCGAGAGGTTATGAAACTGGACCAACCAGTGCATGTCACCGGTAAAGCCATTGCTTACACAGGGGCGCCGATCCAAGGAAGCCGAGTCCGTTACCGCGTTACCCGTCAAGTTCGGTGGCCCGATTGGTTCATGTTCTGCTATGGATGGCGGATCGCTCCGAACGTAGACCAAATCGCCCATGGCTGGGCTGATACGTCGGATGACGGATCGTTTGCTATCGATTTTGTGGCAAAG
>VGZN01000676.1 GCA_016872635.1 Planctomycetota bacterium
GATGAGGCTACTAAGCCTGGAATGTAGAAGTTGTAATAGCCACCAGTCATCGTGTAAGTTCGACTGTCGAAATAGACAATCGGCACGCCACCCTGCTGGATTGTTGGTCCATTGCCGATGTAAACAGGCAACAAATCATTGGGGACTCCCTCGTTGTAAAGTGTTTCATCTGTCGAGGTAGTCCCATCCGAACCTAACGTCAACCGATTGGTTTTGAATTCGAAGAAAGCATTCTCGCGTTGAGTGTTGTAGGCAAACGCACTGCCAACGGCTCGGAAAGGTCCCCCCGGTCCGGTCAGCGGACGCTGAGGGTCGTTGCTAAACCCACCCAGAAAGAAAACCAATGCCTCTGCCGAATCGAATACTCGACCTCCCAATGGATGAGAACCGGTTAAGTCGTTGTCGTTGCGAACATAAGCATTTACTGCAAAGTTCGCAGGATTCAGCATGTTAAGCTCGGTGATCAAAATATTCGGAAACGCTTTCCGCAGATGCGCTTCAACCACCGGCCACGAACTTCCATCGGGTGGGTAATCACCGTACTTGTTTCTGTATGCCTCAACCGCCGACGCGATACTCGCAATTTCGGCGGTCTGAGCTCTCTTAAGAATCGATATCCGGGCCGCGTTGACACCCCACGAAAGGAGGCCCACCAAGATCCCGAGAATCGCGATCACGATCAGGAGCTCGACAAGGGTAAACCCTCGACGGAATGTCCGTTTTCCTGTCCCAAAGTTTTGATGCATTGGCCGAGTCATGCGATTGCCCTCGCGATAACGATTGTTCAATTGAAAAGGTATTCGGTGCTAGCCGCGAACCAACGTTCCGCGGCGGATCTGTTTGGATGAAATTTTGGGTTACTTGCTCAAGCTGGTGATCAAGGAGATCAGCGGCATGAACAACGAGACGACGATAAAGCCGACCGCAACCCCAAGGAACACAATGAGCAACGGTTCGATCAGCTTTGTCAAACCTTCGGTCATGACGCTGACTTCTTCGTCGTAGTTGTCTGCAATCTTGTAAAGCATCGTGTCGAGCTCGCCCGTCTCTTCACCGACGTCGATCATGTTCACCACAAGATCGTCGATCACGCGAGACCGGGTTTTCAACAGGTACATCGCGGCACAAATGAAGGCCCCGATACCTATCGCCCCAAGACTCATAAAGAGCAACTGGGTCGATCCACCCGCGTTCTGCTTGCTGACCCCACCGTCCGACTTTTTGCCGGCACCGCGACCCGCAGTCAGTGCAACCGACAGCATCATGATCCCAGGGAACATCCCCATCCAAACCCAATAGAACAAGGCCATCGGATGGAAGCCCAAATAGGAGTTCTCCTTCATCGGCTTGGCAATCGTTTCCCCTTCACGGATCGCTTCGCTCACCTTGGAGAAAATACGTTCAAACATCGCGTTGCCGGAAGTCTCACGCGTGATGTTGAGGGCTTCCAAAATCGGAACACCGGAGGTCACCAACGTACCGAGCGTCCGCGTTGTTCGAGCCAGAATGTTCTTTTCCACCAAGCTCCCGAAGACAGGGACCTTGATGATGTACATGTCAAATCCCATCCGCCCATGCTTGAACTTGCGAATCAATTTCCCAATCAACCAGATCACGACGGGCAACAAGAACATCAACCAGAAATAATTCACGACGTAGTCGCTCATCGCGATGAGTAGGACTGTCGGTGCCGGCAGCGTTAGCTCGAACTCCTCGAACATCTTCTTAAACGTCGGAACGATGGCATACATGATCCCCGCCAAAATACCGACCGCCACGAGAACGACCGCGACGGGGTAAATCATCGCCCCTTTGACCTTCCGCTTCAACGACTCGGCCCGCTCCAAGAACTCCGCCAAACGCTGAAGGATCGTTTCAAGAGCACCGCCGGCCTCGCCGGCCTTGATCATGTTCACATACAGGCGACTGAACACCTTCGGGCATTTCGACATCGATTCCGACAACGTCGAACCGGTTTCAATCTCGTCGCAGATATCCATCAAGGCATTCTTGAGCTTGCTACCACCCTTGATGTTGTTCTCCAGAATCCGAAGGGAACGCAGGATAGGTAGGCCTGCGTCTTGGAGGATCGATAGCTGCCGGGTGAAGGTACAAATATGTTTGGTTTTGGCACCACCCATGGCGAAGGGGCGTTTTTTCTTGCCACCCGCCGTGGTCGTCTTCGTTGCCCCCTTCTTCAGAGAAAGCTTCGTGACGAAGTAACCCATCTGCTTGATCGTATTCTGTGCATCCTCTTCGCTTGGGGCCTCGATGACGTCCTTGATCTCCTGGCCCGTTCGGTCCATCGCCTCGAATTGAAACATTGGCATGGTGTAGCCCTCGATTACTCGCTGTAAAAAGCGTCCTGACGTGATTTTCGACCACTTCGCCGCCAACTACGATTTTCGTAGTTAACGCTCGAACCGGTCCTCGCTCGGATCGCAACCAGGGTACCCGGTGCGAACGGCCATTGGAAAAGTTGGATTAGATTACTAGATAAGTGGACCGAACCCCGTAATAAAACGGGTCCTGGTGTCCTAATGCTTGATTCAAACGGCAGCGGGCGGCTACCTCGTATTCTTTGCGGACTTGGGCGATCCGTCCATTTTTAGGGTTTTTTTTCAAAAACCGAGTTCATTTTGGATTGGTCTGGACTGGCTTGGAACCGGCCGCTAGCGCGTTGCCGCTCACGGGGAACCGGCCGCTAGCGCGTTGCCGCTCACGGGGAACCGGCCGCTAGCGCGTTGCCGCTCACGGGGA
>VGZN01000677.1 GCA_016872635.1 Planctomycetota bacterium
TTGACGCGGGATCATTCGAGTGATGGCCTGCCTTCGTGATGATGTAGGGCTCATAACCCGAGTCTCGAATCGCTCGAGTCACCTCGGTGATTGTTTTTTCCGAGTAATTCTCCAGTTCGACTTTCGCACGTTCGGTTGCCAAGTTTACATTCGCATTTCGAACACCTGGAACTTTTTTTAGCGCGCGTTCGACGCGGCCAACGCAGGCTGCACATGTCATTCCGTGTACGGAAAGCTCAAGATTCGGATGTGCCTCTGAGGTAGACGAGTTGTTCATGGCATCCGTTAAATTCACCTAAGGCTTTGATTCGTCTTGGTGGAGTGTCGAGGATCTATTTGTAGAGAGAGTGAGAGTGTCGTCGAAAAAGCGAAACACGTCATCGAGGGCCGCTTGAACGATGACTAAATGTTCCACATTTTCGAAGTCGGTGTACCGTACGTTGGCCTTGATTTCTTTGAGCTGCTTGGCGAGGAGCATTGCGCGAGGTCGACCAAAATCGCGGTCGCCAGCTGCAACGTAAAATGGGATTTGCTCCAAGGCGTTACTTCGCTTCACTGTGCCTCCTCCTCCTAAGGCGGCCACAGCATAAATTTGTTGGGGATAATTAGATACCTGCTGCATTGCTTGGGCGGCACCCATCGAATGCCCTACCAGCATGACCCGGCTCCGATCGATCGGAAGGCTCTTCTGTAATTCGTCAAGCATTTCAACGATGTTGAGCCCCAGTCCGTTGAGTGTTTGCCTCGGAGAGATCACGATCCAGCCTCTCTCGCTCGCGAGATCAATGAGACGCCCAGCACCGTAGGTATCGAAAAACATATTTTCGCTACCCCCAGCTCCATGGAAAGCAAACAGCACGGGTGTCGGTTTATCCAATGCTGATGGCACTCGAAGCCGGATAACCTGCGACTTGTTACCGTTGCTCAGTTGGCACCAGCGGGAATTCCCGGGCTGTGATTGAATCCATTGGTCGAAAGGAACAGACTCATCTGAAAGCGAATCAAAGTCTTCGATCCATTGCGTCCATGGGATGTCCGTCTCGCATGCTGTGCCTTTGCAGATCTGAAGAATCTCCTTGGCGAGCATCCTCGCCGAGGATTGCTTCGAATCCCCTTTTCCTCTGCGGTTGCTCTCGTACCACGCAGATATCTCTTCGGTTTTTTTGTTGAGTCCGTGGCACAAAGTCAAATTCTCAGAAATGATTTCCGATGCCACTTCACTCTGATTCAGAGTTGCCCGGATGGTGTAGTCGCCATTGGGAAGTGAAGGGAGCGACCACGTTGTCCATGCGTCGAGCATCGGCGATTCGATTGTGGTGCTTGCGAGCACCTGCCCTTCGGATGATCCAGTCGGTGAAAGTAAGGAGAGTTTCAAGGTTCCCTGGATGGCCTCTGGAGCATCATCCGTAGATTCGCCCGATAATGCTGAGTTATCCGAGGACGCGGTCGCAAGGCGATACAGGCGCCTCACTCTGAATCTCACCGGGGACTCCGATGGATCGATGATTAGCGTTTCGATATCTACGAAGTGTTGGTTAGCTTCGAGCCACCTCGGTTGTTGATCGATGGGAAAGGGATCCACGATCGATCGAGCCTGATCAAGGCGTTTTGCTGCATCCGCAAGCTGCAGTCCAAAAAAACTCGAAACTGCTTGCTCGACGGGTCTCACGGAAGCGGTTCGCTGGTCGTGGGATGCGGCTTGCCAAGCGGTTTCGAAACGGATGAGCCGACGGCCCAATTGGTACCTTTGATCGGCTAACTGGCCTAGGGCGGGCGAGGCTATTAGCCAGGGCAGAACACAGCAGCAAACAGCACTCAAAAGCATATTACAGGCATGTTTTTCATGCATTAAGGGGGGATTGTCGGCCATTTTTAAGATTGTTCATTGGGCGAAAAATAGGAAAAATCGTCGGAGATCGCTTCTCAAGCGGATTCCAAATTCGATACATTTAAGGGCACACACACAGAGCCATTATTATTGCGGGAAGGATCGCGCGAGTAAGAGGTTCCTCATCTTACGGTTTTTCACCGCCAATCAAGATACGGGTATGTGTCACTATGGCTAACCCAAAAAGACTGAACCACGGGCGCTTGGCTGCTCGTAACGCAGTTCGCAACCGTCGATTGCAGTTTGATCGCCTTGAAGATCGACGATTGATGGCTGGCTTGGAAGCCTTCGTCTTTGATGACTTGAACTCCGTCCGTCAACCATCTTCCAGCAACTCTGCACTGCCAGACAAGGTTGTTTATATCGATTTTAATTCTGACGGTGTGCAACAGGCCAACGAACCAACCAGTATAACCGACGCTTCTGGGATCGCTCGCTTTAACGGTTTGAAACCGGGAAATTATTCTGTCCGGTTGTTGGGTGAGTCGAAAACTTTGGTCCAGACGACAGCGACGCTGCCTGCACCGAATGGAACATGGTTGTCCAATCTGGGACTCCAGCAAACATTGCGTTGGGAATCGGATGACGTTGCTTGGTTCACAACCGGAAACTCCATTCAACGTATCCATGTTGAGACAGGGGCGATCCAGCAGAGGATTCCCTTCGACGGGGCTATCAAATCGGCTGTGATGATTGATTTGAACAACGGGATCGCCGTTGTTGAGCGAAATCTAACCACTCGGATTGTTGCTTTTGACTTGTCCACTAGCCGGCTCGAGGCGCTACCGATGTCGGTCGATAGACCCAGTCAGGTTTACTCGGTCCGAGGCTCGGCTTTTCTCCGAGGAAAGTCCGCGAACGGCGAAGGTTTA
>VGZN01000678.1 GCA_016872635.1 Planctomycetota bacterium
AACACATACATACGGCGGTAGACCGAGAATGTTGACTTTGAAGTTATCCAATATCTGCTCGTAATTGAATTTGAGCTGCAGCAAGGTCGCTTGCGAGTTGATCAGTGCTTGGCGAGCCTGTGCGACTTGCAACTGCTGGCTTGGGATCGTGTCTTGTGTCGCGGGAATAATAGTGAGCTGTTCGCGAAGAGTGTCCTCGAAGCGAGCCAAATTATCCCGAAGCCGGGCGACATTCTCTTCGGCATTGCGAATTTGAAGTTGGTTCTGCACTAGTCCTAGGAATCCACCGACTTGAGGAACGGCACCGCCACCTCCCCCAAAACCAGCACCGCCCGTTGCAACTTGATTTTGCACGGCACCCAGCGCCCCGAATCCTCCACCCAGTCCGCTGAAGTTATCTAATCCGGCACCACCGAACAATCCACCCCGTCTGGTTGGACCCGTTTCCGCACTTCTGCCAACGGTTACAGTGATGTAGAACCCCGTGCGATACCGCTCAAACGCTCGCACGTTGTAAAGCAAAGTGCGTTCGGCCAGAGTAAGTCGCTCCATGACAACATCTCTTCCGGCATTTCGTAGCAGTGGCTGGATAAAGGTAAAATCAACAAGTGTATTCGTGTTCTGATCGTTCGGCCCGGCCAATTGCCACGTAAGGTTGTTAGCAACACCAACGATCATATCCGCGCCTGTTGTAAACTTCCTCCGCAATCCAAGCCCACTACCGCTTAGGTTTGCGGAATTCGTAAAGAACGAATTAGAAACGGTTGAATTTTTCAGTGCTCCATTGGTTGAATAAAACGACCCATATCCTCCAAAGAGTTGGTTACTGAGCAAGAACCGTTCGGAGCTGACATCCAACGCTGACAAATACAGCGTCTCGATTTTTTGTTGGTAGTTGGTGTTGTGCAACGTCGCAACACGTACCGCCATGTCGGCATCCAAGACCAAAACGCCTCGCTCGTCGAGTGGCAAGTACTGCCACCAAATGGGGTTTTCGGCAGTATTCGTGCGCCCATTCACGTCCCAAAGGGGATAGTGTTTTTTGCCGTTGAGCACCTTCATGTACTCGTGCGCTGTGTTGTCATCCTCGGGCATCGGTGGTCGGTCCGGATTGAACGGGTCGAACATCCGAGACGTGCGATCGACCTGAACCGAGCGGATCGGATCCGACATCGCATCGGAGATCTTCTCACCGATCAACTCCGTTACTTCCTGGTCCGCCCGCGTGCGATAATGCGCTCGGTTACAACCTACCAATCCGGATGCCATGACTGGAACCACCGCCGCCGTCAGGCAAGCCCCTCGGATCGATGATCGAATCCACGATTTTCCACGTTGTGTTTGCGACATTTGGCATATCCGAACAAAGTGAGTGCAGTAACGGTTCCTCCGTTCATTCGGCGATTAGCGATCCTGCGGTTGATTCCTGAACTACCAGCCCTGCACGAATTGCGGAATATGCACAATTTGCCAAAACCACCGATTACTCCCAGAACAACGCTAGCGTTCGCCTCGGACTATCCCCCTTTCAACACGCATGAGACGATCGCAATTAGCTCATGAAAAACCAACTTTTTACGGCTTTACCCTTTCCTTCACGCCTCTTCACCCCTACCACAGCATTGCCGAGACGAAGGGCGACCCGATATAACAACTCCTTCGCAAATCGGATTCGACGACCTCTTCGTTAAACTCCAACAGCCAATCATGTCTGTATCAAAGTGTATCCCCTCTCCAGGGCCATCTATTCATCGAGCGATTTCAACCCAGATTCTCGAAATGATCGGGTTAGGGCTCGCTTGGTCGTTGCTGATTTCTTGGCCGATGACTACTTCGTGCTACGCATTTCCTTTTGCCGCTCCTCCCGAGTCCACCGTGGCTCCGGTTGTGCCATTGGCTGAGGCATTGAACTCGGCACCCCTCCGCGATATCCATGGCACCGACATTGTCTGGAAGAATACCTCCAAGCTCCGCATCTACGCTTTCCTTGGTTGCGATTGCCCCGTCGCCAAACTGTATGCTCGACGGCTTGAGGAACTTAGCAGGCGTTTCTCCGCTCGCGGGGTCGAATGGGTCGGCGTGATCAGCAATCCACAAGACAGCATCGACGACATCAAACAGTTTGCCGACGAGATCGAAGTTACCTTTCCCTTTGTTAAAGACTCGGACCAATCGTTGGCAGAATCGCTGAAAATCTCTCGGACTGCAGAAGTCGTATTGGTCAACCCTCAAAACGAAGTCCTTTACCGTGGACGCGTCGACGATCAATACGCACCGGGAATAACGCGTTCGAAAATCGCTCGCGAGGATCTCGCGATGGCCATCGACTCAGCGCTCGAGGGGAATATCCCCGAAATCGCAGTCACCGAACCTGTTGGATGCAAGATTGCTTATGTGAATCGATCCCATTCATCAGACTCTCGCGAAACACCTAACATCACCTACGCCGATTCGGTAGCAACGATTTTTAACAAGCATTGCACGGAATGTCACAGGCCAGGCGAAATCGGTCCTTTTGACATCACCAATACCGATGAACTTCAAGGTTGGTCGGAAATGATCCTTGAAACGATCGATACCGGCCGCATGCCCCCTTGGCACGCCGACCCTGCCCATGGCTCTTTTAAAAATTCACGATCTATCTCCAGGGATGATATCGAATCTGTTCGCCAATGGGTGCGCGATGGTGCGCCACTCGGGGACACCAGCAAACTGGCACAGCCAACGTTTACTCAAGGTTGTTGGCGATTCGGTCGC
>VGZN01000679.1 GCA_016872635.1 Planctomycetota bacterium
AGTTCCTGCGTTAGGTGCATTGGGCGTTGCGTTTTCCTTTGGATTATCGCAACCAAGGATCGGGAGCAGGGCACCGAAGATTAGCGCATGGAGGCCCCATCGACGCAAGGGATGCGTTCGCTCGGTGAAGTTGCGATAGATTGAGTGGGTACTTTTCATGGTCGTCCAAGTTGGTTGGGGCAAACGGATTTTTTGTTTGGATCTGAATTCGAGATGGGTTGCATGATCATGGTTGGATGATCAAGGTTTGATGGTGCTCGCTGCTGATAAGATCGCGAGGACTTGGTCGGTGGTCGGGAGGGATGGTTGGGCGCCTGGAATCGTCACGGCGTAGGCCGCAGCGGCTGCAGCATACGTGCAAGCATCCACAAGCAGGGAACCATTGGCGAGTTGGGTTACCATAGCACCGATGAAGGCATCGCCTGCAGCGGTAGTATCCACGGCATTCACTCGTGCAGGAGGAATCCAGGTTGTGCCGCTACCGTCGTGGCTGGAAGTAACCACAGCGCCTTGGCTCCCGAGGGTGATAACCACATTCGTAGCGCCTCGTTTTTGTAGGCTCAATGCGGCCGCTCGGGCATCGTCTATCGTTTCGATTTTGATTCCCAGAAGCGATTCTGCTTCGGTTTGATTTGGGCAGAGCAAATCCACCTCGAACAGCTCTGGATCGAACGCAGATGGGCAGGGAGCTGGATTGAGGACGACTTTCTTCCCCAAGTCTTTTGCGCGGATGATCGCATGCTTGACCGAATCGATGGGGATCTCGAGTTGGAGAACGATCCACTCCGCTTCTCGTATTGCTCGGATCGATTGGTCAATCTGGGATGGAGTTATCAATCCGTTGGAGCCGGGTACCACCATGATCGAGTTTTCACCAGCATCGTCGACGGCCACGATCGCGACACCGCTGGGACCAGGAACATTTCGGACCCAAGCGGTATCGACACCCTCACGGGCGAGATTGCCTTTGAGGGTTGCCGCAAATCCATCGCTACCGATACACCCAAGCATGCAGACGTTGGCTCCTAAACGCGACGCGGCGACCGCCTGATTGGCACCCTTTCCACCGGACACTTCCTCGAGGGAATGCGCCATCCTCGTTTGCCCAGGGGAAGGTAGTTCTGCGGTGCGAACCACTAGATCCATATTGATCGAGCCGCAGATAAGGATCCGAGGTTTTTCGGTCATCACTCGATCTCTTGCCAAATAATGGATAACTGGTGGGAGTACGGGCGCTATATGAATCGCTATCGACTGGGAGGTTGGCTAGCCAATTGCACCAGGGCTTCCCGGGTCTTTTCAAGCATGGCTGGATTAAGGCTCAAGTAGCGATGCTTACCGTCGGACGATTCCTCGAAGGTCGTTACTGCGTTGTCCGCGATACGAACCGTGCCAGGGTTTGAAAGCTCAAAGTAACCGCGATCAAGGCGAACCGCAACGAGGACACTCGTCAAGTCCCATGATGGCCGATCATGAGGTGGAGGTATATAAGCGATATAGGCTTCCGGAAGCGGATGATGCGGCGTGTATCGGTAATCATTGAGAATGCTTTGATGAGGATAGGTGAGTGCCAGACCGATTTCGAAACCACTCCACAGGATCGGAACATCGCACGACTTGACCATCGATTGGATGGAGGCGATGTCCTCGGCAACGTTGTATTCGCGATGCTCGGTCAGTTCCCCTTTTTCGTTCGGGATCTTCGTAAAAGCTCCCGCCATGACTGAAACAAGCTTCACTTTCTTCGTCACCAGATCGCGGCCGTTGAGTGGACTGATCGCATCCGGCGGTGATTTCAGCAGATTGGCAAGATTGGTGGAAAATCCAACTTGAACAAATACGACGGACTTATCTGCGGCCTTCGCCAGGACCGTGCGAAGCACCTCGACCGCCGCTGGAGCATCATTGCCGGTAAGCAGATCGTGAGGGAAGCGAGGCTTGTCCCCATCCCGAACCTTGGCGACTTGATTGTATTTGCCGGCATCAGGTGTTTTGCCCGATCCGCGGCATACTCCGATCGGGATATCGCCTCGGCCATAGAACGTGTTCACGCAATCCACAAATGGGGCTGCCAATTCATGATCTTTGGTGATCGTGACAGCGAGGAGCTCGCATTCCCCCCGGGATTGGAGTGCATGAATAACACCCAGGGCGAGCGCATCATCGCAATCGTTCCCCATATCGGTATCAAAGATGAGGGGAACTTTGTCGGCAGCGAAAGCTCTTGGTGCGATGTTTTGCATGAGAACAACGGTGGCAAACGAAGCGCAGAGCCACCAAAGGAGCAATCGATTCATAGTAGTTTGAGATATACGTTGGAGTGGAAGACTGGGAATATTGGAGTGGTGGCAGTCGCAACCGAATGCAAAAATCCCACACGCCCGGTTTGGAATCCGTGGATTGTAGTCCATGGCAAAATGGATGACGAGCGGTCGGTACGCGATCGAAGAAAGATGCCGTTATTATCCCATCCCATTCGACGTACCATCACTGCGTGTTTTTCTTAATGCGGCGTGAGGCAAAGTGATGGGCTCCGATGCGTCGATTCCAAATGATGCAGCGCAAGCTAGGAAGAAGAATCCACTGCATACGGTAAAGACGATCAGTTGACCGCTACCGCTCGATTCACCAAGCATCATCAGTTGGGGAACCATGAACGCACTGAGTGAGGCCCCTAAATTTCCCCACATGTTTGCCCATCCATAGACCGTTGCTGTATTGCGTCCACCGATATCTTGCATGAACGCCCAGAAGG
>VGZN01000680.1 GCA_016872635.1 Planctomycetota bacterium
ACAACATTTGACAATACCTCGTATTTAATCGTTCTTGATCAATGAAAAGTTTCAGTTCTGGTCGTTGTCGTTGGAGTTCATCGCGCAGGAGTCGCAGCAGGTGGTTATCGGAGTGTCGATAGCTGATGAAAAGATCGTAGTCAGGAGTGGATAAATTCGTGAAGTCCTTCAGCCATCGATGCCTTATTTGCTCTAATTGGATTCCAGTCTCGACGAGAAGGGAATCGATTCTGGGATCGCGCAATCCGAGAAAGAGTTGCAATCGCTGTACTGGCAATCCCGCACCAAGGTGGATCCATGCCTGGGATAGGATTGCCGCGAGCATTTTTTCTCTTGGGGAATTTCGGCTGCCGGCGGTGAGTAGCGGCATGCGCAGGGTACCGATTGTTCGATTTGCGTAATACCCGCTAGCGATGAGTTGCTCGCGGATGGTTCGGAAAATATTTCCAACGCAATTCTCCGGTCGCTCGTCGATTTTTGGCTCGAAGCAAACCAATTGCTGTACCAGGGGGAATTGGGTGGGCTTACTGACCCATGATTGCCATCTTGGCCGATAGTCTGCGAGCTTTTGTCGGAGGCTAGATTTGCGACATCGATACCGGTTTGGGACAAGCGATGGATGACGGTTCCCTCTACTTTCGCATAGTCATCCGGGAATGCAGAGAGCACGAGCAAATCGATCGGATTTGGTTGCGTTTGTGCGGCGATATCGCCAACCCAAACTTCGAGGGAGCGGTTTTGCCCCGCAGAATCAATAATTGTAACGGAATGAGCAAGGGAAGCGTCTTGAAAAGGTTGCATCATAGCGCAAGAGCGGGAAGTGAAAAGTTAGAAGTCGAATATTAGCAGATCTCGCCAACGCTCGCGCAATTTGAATAACGAATTTCACTAAATCGGCCAATCGCGTGGGCTCCCTTCGCGGTCTTTGCGCCTTCGCGTGAAATGTATCCTCGTGCAGGCTACGAACAAACGTACCGTCGGTACGATTCGATCGTCATCTCTGCGGCCACCATGGAACTCGGTTGCGGAAAAACCTCGGCGCTCAAATAGCCACTGTATTCGATGTCGCGTAACGCTTGGATCAACGGCTCGACCACCAAATGACCCATCCCCACCCCCTTTCGATTCGTATCCGCGAAGTGGATGTGACCCACCCGCCCCCCAGCCTCCCTCAACGAACGCGCCATGTCCGCTTCTTCAATGTTCATGTGGAACCAATCCGCCAGTAAAGTCGTTCGCTCCAATCCCTCGATCATCCGACACCCCGACTCCAACGTGTTGCACTGATCGGTCTCATACCGATTCAGCGGCTCATAAAAAACACGGCCCGATGACCGCACCGCGATCCTATCCAAAGTCTCCAAACCCTCGCGCAAATAACCGCGGGCACGATCCAACGGCACCTCCGGCGTCGATCGCCCTTGCATTGATCCAATGATCACCCCAGCTCCCAACGGTGCTGCAACTTCCATCACCCGAGCAATAAAACCAATCGCCTCCTGTCGCGTGGCCACCGATCCATCCGCCAACGACAACCGATGCTTCACCCAACCAGCCCCAGTCCCAATCGCCGCAATCGATAAATTGCGATCGCTCGCCAAACGCTCCAACGGGATCCCCACCAGCGATTCCGCATCCGGCGGAAAAATCTCCACCGCATCAAAGCCTAGCGATGACGCGATCTCCATCGAACCTTCCAGCCCCTCCCACAACACAAATGGCCCCCCTCGCGACTCCTCCACCAGCGACAATGTGACCGACGATCGTATTCGATGAGGGGTTTTTATTTTCATGTGTGATTTGTAACCTAAGGGTTTCAGTCTTCATCATTTCTTAACAAGCGCACTCTGGTTGATCTTCGGGAATTGCTCGACAATTCTCGCGTCCTTTGGCATGGCTGAGTGAGCGACGCCGGCCAGGAACCCGCAGACTGCTACCATCCCAACGTGACCATTCCAGTTTGATCCGGAGTATCCAGCACTATGTCCTTCCGTGCAACTGTTCGGGCCCCCTTCCTCGCTGTAACGTCGATGTTCCTCCTTTCCGCCGGCGCCCTCTTCGGTCAGTCGGTGGATCCAAAACTCCCCTCCTACAAAGCGGTACCGGGAGTCTCCGGGCAACTGAAGAGCGTGGGTTCGGATTCGATGAACCCGCTAATGTTGCTTTGGACGGAGGAGTTCAAGGAGTACTACAAGGGAGTTCGGACCGAAGTTGAAGGCCAAGGATCGTCGAAGGCCATGCCGGCCTTGATCGAAGGCTCCGCGAGTTTTGGTCCGATGAGCCGTGACCCCAAAGCGAACGAAATCGCCGACTTCGAAAAGAAATATGGCTACAAGCCGACCTTGTTACCAACGGCAATCGATTTGCTCGCGATCTATGTGCATCGCGACAACCCGATGGACTCGATCTCGGTCCCGCAATTGGATTCGATCTTCTCGAGCACCCGGAAGCTTGGCGGTGAATCGATCGACAAGTGGGGGCAACTGGGCCTGACCGGCGACTTTGCAAATGCACAGATCACAATCTTCGGCCGTAACGCGGCTTCCGGCACCTACGGTTTCTTCAAAGAAAAAGCTTTGAGCAATGGTGACTTTCGCGATTCGGTAAACGAACAACCCGGAAGTACTGCCGTGATCCAATCCATCGGTGAGAATCGATTCGCAATCGGGTATAGTGGTGTCGGGTTCAAGACATCATCGGTCAAGGCACTGTCGTTGTCAGCTAAAGCGGACGGCAAGGCATTTGCTCCCACT
>VGZN01000681.1 GCA_016872635.1 Planctomycetota bacterium
CCATGCATCGATTGTCCAACGATTCGTGAACTTGCATTTAGGGCAATCGATAATGACTCGCGGGCCGTGAAGGCTTGGTTCCATCGAGCTACCCGCAATCTCAGCAAGCAACGGTTCCGATGCTTTGCGGAGGAGAAAAAGGCCGGCTAGAGTAACGGCCAAGCACAAAAAGACCAGGAGTCCGGTGGACGAGTAGATAAACCATCGACTGGATCGGACTGGCGGCGGAGGCATTATCGTGAACCGATTCGATAGAGACCACTTTCCGTCCGAATAACCCAGTCGTTGTCGATCGTTGCATAAGAAGCAAAGGTACGGCCTGGAAGTTGATTTCGGCTCAACTCTTCTGGTTGTTCATCGACCTTGATCACGATCGCTTCGCCGCTTTCACTTTGAAAAAAAACAATATTGCCGTTGATCGTCGGCGATGCAGAGTAGTTGCCCCCAATGCGTTTCTGCCAGAGTTTTTTTCCATCCGTTGCGCGAACACCTGTCGCAATACCACCATCGCTAACCATCACGATTTGATCGCCGACCGGTGCGAAGGATGGCGTATTCGGGATTCCCCCCGAGAGTGTCCATCGCACATGCGTGTCGGTGACGTCACCTGATCCTGTCGGGTCGATCGCGAGGAGTTTTGGGGCCATGTAGCCGGTACTCAGGTAGACCAAGCCTTGGTGAAAAATTGGACGTGTGATCAGCGAGAAACCTTCGTAACGGACCGACCAAAGGACGTTCCCTGTCTCCGGATCGAGCGATTGCACGATATCGGATCCTGGCGAGATGATCTGCAATTTGCCGTTCACATCGATGAGTTGCGGAGTCGCAAAGGAAAAGGGACGCTCGCATTGGATTCCCCGAGGTGTTCGCCATACTTCGCGACCGTTCAACTGGTCGAGAGCAACGGTGTAGGAAGCATCGGCTCCATCGCAAGTAAAGACCAGTAGCTTTCCGGCGACGATGGGCGAGCCGCCATTGCCATGCACCGGGGCGTACGCATGATCACGGTTTATCCATAGGATAGATCCATCAAGGGCCGTGCACGCGGTACCTTGGTGGCCGAAGTGTAGGAACAACCTATCGCCTTGAGCAACCGGTGTGGGGCTAGCATGGGAGTTCTTCTTATGAATGCTCGGGGCTTTATCGTCTTGCTCAAAAATCGTCTTTTCGAAGTGCGTTTTTCCAGTCTTGCCATCGATGCATATCAACACCAGGGACCTCGGCCCCCAAGCGTTCGATTCTGTGTTCGGCTCTGCGTTCGCCTCGGCGGTTGCCTCATTCGAGTCTTCGTTGCGAGCCGAGGTCAAATAGATACGATCGCCGACGATTACCGGGGATGACCATCCGAGCCCCCGAGTTGGAGCAAACCACACCACGTTTTTTTCATGACCGTCATCGACGGACCAAGCGATCGGGAGTTCCGGGTTTGCTACGGTACCATTCTGTAGTGGTCCGCGAAATTCAGGCCAATCGCCGTAGCAACGTGGAGTTGTGGTTTCGATCCCAAACGACAACCCAATAATTGAAACTATCACAACGAGCAACGACGTCCACTTGCTATACCGCGATTGCGAGTGCGGATCTGCTTGCGTTTTGTCCTGGGTGACTCGCTTGCGGGCTCGCGATGACCTGACGGGCGCAATCAAGGTATCCTTTTCCCATGGAGTCTTCGTAGGTAGAGTCCCTAGTCTCAGTGCGAGGATGTATATTGGTCTCATCGGTTGATTTTTGCGTTTCTTTGGATTGCTGCGATGATTGTTTTGCAAATGGCTGTCACTAGAGTTTGGATTCAGCGCGCCGCATCGGCGATTGTAACAAGTGTGTTGGTACCCTTTGGCGGTGCGCATCCCTCTCAAGCCCAAGAGAATAAGTCTGCGTGGGTGACTTTGAAGGAAGATGCAAAGGTAACTTTGGTTGCCGATGGTTTCAAGTTTACCGAGGGGCCCACCGTCAATTCGGATGGAGACGTGTACTTTACCGATCAACCCAATGATCGGATTGTGAAATGGGAAAAAGATGGAAAGGTTGCTGACTTTCTAAAGCCTGCAGGAAGAAGCAACGGCATGTACTTTGCCCCCAACGGATTGTTGATCGCTTGTGCGGACGAAGCCAATCAAATGTGGGAAATCTCAAGTGATGGAAAACACCGGGTCTTGTTCGAGGGGTATGAAGGAAAAAACCTAAACGGTCCCAATGACGTGTGGATCGATACTAATGGTTCCATGTACTTTACCGATCCGTACTACCAGAGACCGTGGTGGAGCCACCAGGAACCTCCACAGGCTAAGCAATCGGTCTATCGAGTAGATCACGATGGATCGAATATTGTTTGCGTTGATGATGCGCTGGTCCAGCCCAACGGTATTATTGGGGATTCGAAGAAACGCATTCTGTATGTTGCGGATATTCGCGATCAACGTACCTACCGTTACAACATCGCTGCCGACGGAAGCTTGCTCGACCGAACGGTGTTTTGTAAGCAAGGTTCCGACGGGATGACAATCGATGCCGCGGGCAATGTCTACTTGACGGGCTCGGCGGGCGTCTATGTCTACAACGAAGCTGGGGTACTGATCCAAACCATCGCAGTCCCAAAGCCATGGACGGCCAACGTTTGCCTTGGTGGAAAAGACCGAAAGACACTTTTTATCACTGCATCCGATTCGGTATACACGGTCGAGGTGAAGCATCCGGGAGTCGGCTCTAAGTAATCGTATTCAGGAAACCCGCATGTTATTCGGGAGAATC
>VGZN01000682.1 GCA_016872635.1 Planctomycetota bacterium
ATGTCGTTTTCGAACTCCTTGGAGCGTTCCAGCGCCGCAAAAGAAGGCATCGAGGTGCCCGGAATGCCTTTATGGAGGGTCCGAACCAAATCGGATCGCGTCGGTTTAACGCCCGTCGGAGTCGATTTGAATTTGAAGGTGCCGCGTCGAAAATCTCGCGGATAAGGAGCGAGCATCGATGCAGCTAACCCGCGGCCATCACCGGTGACTCCATGGCATGAAACACAGTGCTTTCGGTATAAACCTCGCTCGATTTTGTCATTCCCCCGACCCACCGGCCCAGCGGAACGCTTCACATCATCCATTCGGACAACCACGTCCGCGCCGCCGCCCCCCTCCAACAACTCTCCCGGCCAAATTGGCGAGTCGACAGTACCAAACCATCTCTCGGTCAGTTCCGCAGCCTTGGTCCATGACTCTTTAGACTCCGCGTGGCCCGCGTCGCTTTGTTCGCGAAGAAGGCTTGCCGCATGCAGTTCGTTCGGCCGATACTCGATTTTCGTGGGTCCACAACCAACCATCGCGAGGGTTAACAGTATCACCGTCGTTGGTAGGGCGAACCCCAGGATTCGTTTCGAAGTCGTATTAGAGGTCACCGTAGGCACACGCGATGCGGTAGCAAAAGGGTTTATCGAATGGAGAATCAGGCAAAAAGTATTCAGCAGAGCACCCCGTGCAGGAGAGGACCAACACACTATGTAGGGAACCGGAAGATCGTGTAGTTTCCCACAGGCGATCTACTTTTCGCAGTGGACAAAATGACGCACTTAGCAATCTCGTATCCTCATCGGGCTATGTTTCCCAGGAGGACTCAACCAAAAGGGAATTGCTTGCAATACTCGTAGACAGCCATCGTTGTTGCGGTAGCTACGTTATAACTCGAGGGTTGACCATAGACGGGAATTTCGACCACGGCGTCGAGGAACCCCAATTCTTCCTCGCTCAAGCCTTCCCGCTCGGCGCCGACGATGAGTGCCGTCTTTCGATGAAACTGGTACTCAAACAGGGAGCTTGAGTGGGTGGTCTGTTCCAATCCCACCAACGTATACCCATCCTCTCGCATTTGCTTGAGCACCGGGGGCAGGCTTCTGCGGAGGGTGATCGAGACAAAATCGATTGCATCTCGGGCGATTTCTCGGTCCACCTTTCCCGCACCGCACTGGATTACTTGTTGAATGCCGGCACAACCGCAAAGTCGGATAATACGGCTAAGGTTCACATTGCTTCGCATCGGTGCGAGTGCGACAACGATCTCGCGAGGTCGTTCGAGGGAAGTAGGAGGTTTGTGCCGGATATGTTCGAAACGTGGCAAGATGATGACTGATTGGAAAATGTTGTTGGTTGGAGGGTGCCGCTTTGGAGGGAGCTGCTGTCGGCCTGTTGGCAAAGCAATAAACCCCAGAGTTTAGCCCAGATCTCATGCGCGCAAGGCCGATTCGATGCGGTCGAGGATCGACTTCAAAAACTCTCGATCTTCAGAGGGGCGGCTCGGGGCGTTGGGGTGAATTGCGTCGCTAGCAATCACACCCCTCATTGCGAGCATCATCGCCGCATTGTGCTTGTAGGCGGGAACAGGGGGACGGAACGCGTATCCGCCCAAAAGCTGCAACGCATCGTTGAGTTCGTAGAAACGCCGATCACCGTCGAGCCAATACTGATCTCGACGCGCGAAGGCCTCAGGGTAAAACGCGGACAGCCCCAGCAAATAGTCGCTTCCCCACTGAACCATGTCGATCGCAAGATCGTTCCCAGTATAAATACGGAAATCCGCGCGGAACGCATCGCGGATACTCAGTCGAGCCCATTCCAATTCTCGCGAGAGGGAGGAGTGCTTGATGCCGACCAATTGCGGCACCTGAAGTAGCTCCTTGAAAACGTCGATGGAGTAGATCGATCCAAACGGAGCGAACATCTTCCCAAGTTCAAAACCGAGGAAACGGCCACACGTAGCCCCGATCGACCGGTAGGCCTCCACAATTTGAGAATCGGAGCGGCGGACAAGATCGCGACACTGGAAGATGATCGGGGTCCCCCCCGCCAAACGAATCCTCTCGGTTTCCGCACGATAGTTATCGAGGCAGTCCCCCGACAAATCCTCAACGAAAGCGCCGGCAACAAACGCCCGACCACTCGCTTGACGCGCCACAAAATCAAGGATCTCATGACGCTGTGCCAAAGAGAGGAGATTCGCAAAGCCTGTGTCCATATTGATCGCAGGGGTGATGCCGCATCCCCAAGTTCCTTCAAGAACCCTTTCAAAGGACTCAAAATCCACCTTGGCGACAGGCTTCCAGGGCAAATACGCCGCTGAAATAGCTTCGATTTTTCGCCGGAGGCGAATAGAAGGGATCGGCGCAACCATAATTCCTGGCTCCAAACCTTAGACTTTGCAACGATGCGATGACTGGCAGAGCCATTGAAAACGACCCACTACCATTGCCAGCATAGCAAGCCGGTCAGTTCTAGGATTTCTGGCCTCGATTCGCAAGCCGACCGCTGGAGAGCAGCCAAAAAACACCCCTGTCGAGGGGTTTTGATTGTAGGGTGCAGCAAGATAATCCGAAAAAAAGTTAAAATAGGAGGTGCTAGACCTTAACTTATAACTAAACTTTGCGGCTTGGGTTCCCTTTGCGGCTTCCGTAGGGAACGGTTAACCATCAAGTAGTCGCGTCAACGCTTCCACTCCGACGAGTGGAGACAGGCCAGCCCGGGGGGCATTGGGCCAAGGATGTAT
>VGZN01000683.1 GCA_016872635.1 Planctomycetota bacterium
ACGGCAGCTATTCCCCCGAGCCTCGAGCCGACAGGTACCGCATCGACAGCAAATGCTCAGAGCGTTGGGAACTCCTTGCGAGCAAGACCGCCTCACTTTGCGCCTCGCGCAAAGCGGATGATCCATTTCTTTCTGAACGGAGGTCCATCGCACGTCGATACGTTTGATCCAAAGCCGATGCTTCAAGAGTATGCAGGTAAACCTATTCCCTCATCGCTCCTTACGGAACGTCGTACGGGTGGCGCGTTACCTTCCCCGTTTCGATTTGATCGCTACGGTCAGAGTGGGCTCGAAGTCAGCGAACTCTTTGCCAAGACCGCTGCTCATGCCGACGACATTGCGGTGATTCGCTCGATGTACGCACAAGTCCCCAATCATGAACCTTCGCTGATGCTGATGAATTGCGGGGATTCGGTACAGGCCCGTCCTAGCTTGGGGGCGTGGTTGATGTATGGACTCGGTTCCGTCAACGAAAACCTGCCCGGCTTCATCGCGATGTGCCCAGGTGGGTATCCGATCAAAGATACGGCGAACTGGCAGTCTGGTTTTTTGCCCGGGTCGTTCCAAGGGACGTTTGTGGATCCAAAGAACTCTGAAATTGAGAAATTGATCGAGAATATTCGAAGCCCCTTTGCCAACTTAGCAACGCAACAACGACAGTTGAAACTCTTGCGGCAATTGAATGCAGGGCAACGAGGGGAACGTGTAGACGCGAGGCTCGAGGCGAGGATCCAATCCTTTGAGCTCGCATTTCGCATGCAAACAGAGGCAGCCGATGTATTTGACATTAGCAAGGAACCTCAGTCGATTCGCGATATGTACGGAGATACGGTTCATGGACGCCAAACTTTGATGGCGAGGAGATTGCTCGAACGAGGCGTCCGATATGTGCAGCTCTGGCATGGTGCAGGCCAACCGTGGGATCATCACGGTGATATCGAAAAGAATATGAGAACCAATAGTGGTGAAATCGATCAGCCAATTGCCGCGTTCCTGACCGATTTGAAACAACGGGGCATGCTAGAGGATACTTTGGTGTTGTGGGGTGGTGAATTTGGACGCACCCCTGTCTCCGAAGGTGGATCAGGCCGAGACCATAACCATTATGGTTTCTCCGTCTGGATGGCTGGCGGTGGTGTCCGAGGTGGAACGGTTTATGGAGCAACGGATGACTTCGGTTTCAAAGCCCAAGACAAACCTACCAGCGTTCATGATTTGCACGCCACCATTTTGCATTTGATGGGATTCGACCATGAACGATTGACATACCGTTATGCAGGACGCGATTTCCGACTAACCGATGTGCATGGGAAAGTGCTTCAAGACATCATCGGTTAGCTTCGCAGCAGTACGATGACGATGGCATGTCGCACGATCGAACGCTGGCGAACGCTGGCGAACCGATTGAGCGTGCGGTTGGCATTCCCAGTTGGCGACCTGTGCTTAGACCTTAACGTCGAGAGAACCGTTGGTTCGCGACCAAGCGCGTGCAGGTTCTGCGGAAGCTGCCGGCCGTTCTGGTGAGATCAAGTTGTTGTTTTGAGTCGCATAGCGGCTAGTAGCTTGCTGCTCCCATGAGCGTCGGTCTTGGTTTCCGTTGGCCAATCCTGCATCGGCACCGAATGAGTTCGATTGGCTCGAAACGGTCACTTCAAAACGTTCTACCTGCATCCCCTGATCGGCAAGTCGATCCTTGAGCCCTTGCAGGTTTTGCAACAAGGCCTCTTTCGCTGTGCTATTCTCGACTTCGAGTTTGGCTGACATTTGACTTCCCTCGATTCGAAGGGTCATTTGCAGCGTCCCGAGCTCCTGCGGATGGAGGCGGAGGCGTACTTGGCCGCCACCGTTGCTCAATTGCTCGATCCCTCGCAACACGCGCTGGACTAACTTGGTCTCTTGATAGCGTGACAACGAAGTGGGGATGCTACCTCGAGCAGACTCGGCTCGCGATCCTGATGTTGAGCTACTGCTGGTGTTTGTCGATGCGATTCCCGCGAGGGAAGTTCCGCGATCCGCGGTGTTCCCTGGAGCATTTGCTCCACGAGCAACGTCCGCAACATTCGATGGTGGGGATGCCACAGGAACAGGGGTTACGGAAGAGGTCGTCGTTGGAATGGTGGGAGTCGCCGGCGATGCGGTGGCGTCCGAGACCTCGATGGGGGCAGCTTGATCTACTGCAAAAGCGGCTCTATCCAAGATAGCGGGGACGTCACGGCTGGATTCAGATCGCGAAGCCGAGTTGTCAACTGCGTCGCTGCGTTCGTCGTTGCGTGCGCGGCTTGCGAGTCGCTCCGCCCGACGGTTAAGCTTGGGTTCGTCGCCGATGTCCTGGACCTCAGCTTCTTGTCCCTGATCGTCTCCGCGATGGGATTTGATACTGGAGGTAAGATCTTCATTGGTCTTTGCGGTAGCTTGAACAGCAACCTCGGAAACCGCAGCATCCGTGTTGGCCTCAGACTTTACCTCTTTTGCGTTGCGAGACCTGCGAGCATCTCCTTTCTCCCGAAGGGATGCTTTAGGAAACAGTTCCTCGAGTGAGGGAGCCTTGCTCTCTACATCAACCGTCGAGGCTTCCTCGGTCCCTTGTGCAACCAAAGGAGCAGATACATCGAGCGTCTCTGAGACCGTCTTTTCAGCGACGGCATCCAACGCTTCGGGTTGGTGATCGTTTATTTCCGCCTCAGGGTTCTTGTTGTTTTTCGTGTCAGCTACGATGGCCTGAACGGGTT
>VGZN01000684.1 GCA_016872635.1 Planctomycetota bacterium
CTGAAGTTGCCGAGTTGAACCGACTTTGGGATGAACTTCACTTCGTCAGTCAAGACGCATTAAAATCCGTCGATGCCTACGAGCAACTTTGGCAATTCGCAACTCAAGATGCAGACCCGAGTGCCTTCGAACCATTGCGAGAGCCGTTGTTGAAGAAAGCGGAAGCATTCCGCCAGCAGAAATCAAGTGCTGAGACGGCGCATTGGAAGGAAGTGCTGCGATTTGCAGAGCGAGCATTTCGACGACCGGTCACCCAAGAGCAGAAACAGATACTTCGGTCGCTGTACGACTCATTGCGAGGCCAAGAGACTCCGCATGAGGATGCGATTCGTTTGGTTGTCGCCCGAATCCTCGTTTCTCCCGAGTTCTTGTACCGAACTGAGCTTCCAGGGGAATCCGATAAACCCACCCGGGTCTCGGGGATCGAACTAGCCAATCGATTGAGCTATTTCCTATGGGCTTCTGCACCCGATCTCGAACTGATTGAGCTTGCGGCAAACGGATCCTTGCAGAATCCCGAGGTTCTCGAGGCTCAAGTTCGTAGAATGCTACGAGACCCCCATATCGAAAGGATGGCGGTCGAATTTGGCTGCATGTGGTTGCACATCCGGGACCTTGATCAGCTCGATGAGAAAAGCGAATCTCATTTTCCCGAGTTTGCTGCCCTTCGCGCTGACCTTTACAAGGAAGCGATTCTCTTTATCGCCGATATGCTCCGAAGCGATGGCGCGGTGATGGACATGCTTAACGCAGACCATACTTTCCTCAATGAGAGTTTGGCCAAATTTTATGGAATCGATTCGGTCTCCGGTGACCAGTGGCGGCGTGTGGAAGGAATCCGAAAGTCTGGCCGTGGTGGGATTTTGGCTTTGGGGGCAACGCTGGCCAAGCAGTCTGGAGCATCCCGAACTAGTCCAATTTTGAGAGGAAATTGGCTCAGTGAGGTTGTATTGGGTGAGAAACTCCCAAAGCCACCTAAAAATGTCCCCGTACTTACCGAGACCCCTCCGGCAGGCATGACGGTGCGCCAATTGATAGAAAAGCACAGCAGTGACCCTGGCTGCGCGAAATGCCATCAGCGGATCGATCCATTCGGATTTGCGTTGGAAGCATACGATGCTATCGGACGCTTCCGAACAAAAGATAGTTTAGGATTGGACATCCGGACCGAGACGAAACTTCCTGACGGAACCGAAATCTGCGGATTGGATGATTTACGAGAGTACCTCAGCGAACGACGCGGCGCGGACTTCCGTAAGCAGTTTAACCGCAAACTTTTGGGATATGCTTTGGGGAGATCGGTACAATTGTCCGATGAACCACTCCTGAGCACGATCGCTAAGCAGCAAGAGAACAACGATCGCATCTCGGATACGATTGTTGCGATTGTTCTCAGCGAGCCATTCCGAAGCATTCGGGGGCGGAATTACCGAGAAGAGTGATCTTCGATCCATCGTGACGAGCCGCGCGAATCCGGCTTGAGCGAATCAGAATATCCAATCAGAACATCCAACCGGATTCGCAACAAACCGTTTCCTAAACACAATACAACAGACCTACCAAAATCCTTCATTAAGCTTAGCGAGGCATCGTCGATGAACTCCCAACATGGAAAGATCGATCATCTAAGAGATCAAGCGATATTTTCACGTCGAACCTGGTTGCGGGGCCTCGGAGTTTCGATGGCATTGCCCTGGATGGAATCGCTGCGAGTGTGGGGGCAAGATGCCGTGTCTGGAACAAACGAGCCTCCGGTTCGACTTGCGATTCTATTTTCAGGGAATGGTTACCACGGCGGGGATTGGTGGGCAAAGGAGAACAATGGGGCATTGGAATTGGGGCGTGTACTGGCCCCGCTCAATGAATTTCGAGATTCGACATTGTTCATCAAAGGGTTGTACAACGCGGAGGCACTCAAGGGGAACATTCACAGTTCTCAGACCGGAAATCTTCTTTCGGGAGCACCGCTTGCCGCAGGCGGGGATATCCGATCCGGGACCAGTGTTGACCAAGTTCTCGCGCAGACGGTAGGGCGAAATACCAAGGTGCCCAGTATGGTACTTGGTTGCGAGAAGTCGAATCCCTCGGTCCACAAGAACTACTCCATGATCTATAGCTCGCATATTTCTTGGTCATCCCCAACGACTCCGACACCCCTCGAGCTATATCCTTCGTTGGCATTCGATCGACTCTTCAAGGATGAAAACCATCGAGGGGATCAAAGCGTGCTCGATTCTGTTCTCGAGCATGCAGGAGATTTGCGTCGACAGATCAGTAGTTCGGACCAGCGTAAATTCGATGAATATCTCGATAGCGTACGCGATGTCGAGCAACGCATCGCTAACGCTGGCAAGCGTGGGGAACTGCAAGGCTGGCGTCCGACGTTGGACAAACCCAACATGGTTCGACCGGCAGATGGCATCCCTCAAGACATCTCCGAGCATATGAAACTGATGTGCGATCTTTTGGTGTTGTCATTCCAGACCGATACGACACGTATCACCACGTTAAAACTCAACAACGACCACTCGTCCCTACGGTTTCCGCATTTGGGAGTGGATTACATGATCCACCATTTGCTGTCCCACTCCGACACTGAAGATTGGCTCAAGGTGAATCAATTCTTCTTAGAGCAGGTTGCCTACATCGCGAGAAGGTTGCATGCAATCGATGAAGGTGGGCGTTCCGCACTCGACAATTCGATGATCATGCTGTGTTCGAGCATGATG
>VGZN01000685.1 GCA_016872635.1 Planctomycetota bacterium
AACGGCTCTACCGGCCGGAAGAAGGTGTCTATGTCGCTCCGCGCGCACCTACGGACACGTGGGATCTTTGGCACCAGTCCCATATTGACGCATTCTTCGACCGTCTGATCCAAGACTTCGTTCTCTTTGAAAACGTCGATCCGGACCGAGTCTATTTAATGGGTTACTCGGCCGGTGGCGATGGTGTCTATCAAGTCGCTCCGAGGATGGCTGACCGTTTCGCCGCCGCATCGATGATGGCAGGTCACCCTAATGAAACGTCACCATTGGGCCTGCGAAATCTCCCGTTTACCCTTCACATGGGTGCTAATGACTGGGCATACAATCGAAACAAGATTGCCGCCGAATGGAAGACGAAGCTCGCGGAGTTGCGAGAATCCGATCCGGAGGGATACAACCACTTTGTCAAAATTCACGAAGGCAAAGGGCACTGGATGGACCGTCAAGACGCTGAGGCGATCCAATGGATGCACCAAAATACACGCAACCGATTTCCCAAGAAAATCGTATGGAAACAGGATGACGTCGTCGAACCTCGCTTCTATTGGTTGAGCACGGACCCACTTTTACTTGACAATCGTCCACTTGTTGTCGCCAAAGCGATTGGAAGTGAAGTCGTGATCGAGCGGGCCGAATTGACACAGCTTAATATTCTCCTCAAGGATGATCTCCTCGACATGGATTTTCCTGTCACCGTTCGTTTTGGGGATCGCGAAATTTTAAAAACTAAAGTCCCTCGAACCATTGCGGCTATGGAAGAAACATTGAGCGAGCGAGGAGATCCAAAAGGAGTTTTTTGGGGCAAGCTTACCATCGAAATCCCCGATTCGAAAAAATAGTCTGCGGCTCCTGGTTAAAATCGCTGACGGGGCTTTAATCGTGGAGCTTAATATCGCCCCCTATCCAATCACCTTCAAACGATCGGTCAGTCATGATGCACCTTGAGAACCTGTCGCGTCGTTCCATCTTGTCCGTTGCAGCTTCTTGCATTGGTGCTCATGCGGTCACTCGAATTGGGACGAGTTCCGCTGTCGCATCCGGTGCAAGTGAAACGGCTGGTCGACCATTGCTCGCTTATATCGGAACCTTTAGTTCCCCTCTCCGTGACGTGCTACCGACCCAAGTCGATTTACCACCTGGGAATGGCCGAGGGATCCATCGGTACTCGGTCGACCGCGAGACCGGTGCACTCTCCGCGTTGAGCACGACCGACATGGGAACCAGTCCTAGTTGCTTGGTCGTCAACGAGGCGGGCACACACTTGTACTCGGCAAACGAAACCGACCACGTCGGCGAAAACAAAGAAGGAGCAATCAGTGCGTTCGCCATAAGCGCAAGCGACGGTGGTTTGAAATTGCTCAATACCGTGAAGTCGGGCGGAGCCGGACCAACATACGTCAGTATTCATCCGTCCGGCAAGCACCTGTTCGTAGCAAATTATTTCGGAGGCTCCATCGCTGTCTTGCCCATCCTAAGTGATGGGAAACTGGGGGAAGCAATCGATGTTAAGAACGACGCAGGAAAAATTGGTCCGACCCGAGCACAAAACGCGCCACCAGGCAGCTTTGCCTTCAGCGGCCATGACCGCACCCACGCGCATATGATTTCCGCGGATCCCTCGGGACGATACGTGGTCCATGTCGACCTAGGTTTGGACCAGATTTTCGTTTGGCGATTTGATGAAAAGACGGGGAAACTGGAACCGAACGATCCGCCGAGCGTATCGCTGCCACCAGGGGATGGACCTCGCCATTTTTATTTTCATCCGAATGGAAAATGGTTTTACTCGATCCAAGAGGAAGGCTCGACAATCGTCCTGTTCGATTACGACGCATCGCGAGGAAGATTGTCACCTCGCCAAACGATATCGACTTTGCCGCCAGGATTCGCCGGTAGTAATTTCTGCTCCGAGGTAATGGTGTCCAGTGACGGAAAATTCCTTTACGCGGGCAATCGACTGCACGATAGCATCGGAATCTTTGCAATTGAAGCCGATGGAACGCTCAAGCATATCAGCGACGAATGGACGCGTGGTAATTATCCTCGCAGTTTCAACTTTGATCCCACGGGGCGATTTCTGTACTGTTGCAACCAGCGTGGGGACAACGTAGCGGTGTTTCGAGTCGATCGCGATAAAGGAACGCTCCAATTCACTGGCCAGTATGTCCCAGTTGGCAATCCATCGATTGTCGTATTCTTAGATTTAGCCAAACGCAAACCATAGAGACGACGCAGCGTTCCTAACAGGAATCGCGATGGCAATATGTTCATCTAAGAGGCAGGTCGCGGTTTTGGGTCGAACCGCGAACAGATGGTGATAATGGGATTGCGCATCATCGAGGTAACCGAGGAGCAGCGATTACGACTACGAGTGCCGTACGCGATGCGGACTGAGTAAGAGCGCAGCGGTCTGGATTTATCGTACTCGACCTCGATGGCTGTTATCGGCTGTTATTTGCAGCTATCGTCCTCGAGAGTCTTTCCTCGATCCCCTGCTTCATCGCAATGTTCGGCCTCCACTGGCCTTGAGCCAGTGGAGCCACGACTGGCAGCTACCACTTCCCACCACCCTAAACCACTTCGTTGGGGCTCCGCTCCAACGCCACAATTGGAATGAAATATATCGCGATGGTAGCCCCCAGTTGCTACCCCCACGGGGATGAACCCAGCGGAAGGTCGCTGTTTCCGGATCGAACCGCGAACAGATGGTGATGATG
>VGZN01000686.1 GCA_016872635.1 Planctomycetota bacterium
CGAACGCAACTCTGTCGATCAATCATTCCACGTTGCAAGCTGCCCCAAACTCATCAGGGACAATGTCACTTCCTGCAACCAATGATATGCAGTATGACACTTACGCGTATACATTCGCAATCACAGCTATCGCCGGTGGCTCGGGCTCTCGAGTCTTCAATTCATTCCAGCCCATTGCAAAAATCAACTATTCGGGAACCAACACCCTGACTTCCGCCGGGACAGTAAATGTAGTAACTCACAATGCGTGGAAGAGATCCCCAAACACAAACGATGGTAAATCCGGCCTAGTCAATGGCGAGGATATCTACAACAGTTCTCAAGGAGGGACTGTCAAATAGGTGGGTGGCACTTACTTTTAAGCGCTATCGTTTTTAAGGCTTTACTTCGATTTTGGTGTCTCTTTGATCAATTCGTCGTCTGGATCGATAACAGTAACCCGCAAACCTCGCTGCGGTGCCTCCTCTTGATCCGCCAGCGCAGCCTGTATCGCACTCAGGTATGATGCACGCAAGCTGCCAGTGGCCTTAATGTGAATTTCTTCATTCTCGCCCCATTCAATCTGCAGCCAAGGAGTATCTTTTTTGGGGAACGTAGGCTCTAAAACACTTAACTGAAACGAATCAAAGGAGTTGATGTTCGGTTTCTTCGTAAGGGCTGTTACCAGCCATCGGATCTTGGAAAACGGCACCGAGTCGCTCGCATAAACGGTCGCGTGGCTTGCACCGAACTCGATTGCGACTCGATCTTGAGCGACGCAACAATTCCAACAGGACAGTGACATCGTGACGAAGAATAGGAAAAATGGTCTCATGGTGGCTGATGTGGTTAGGGGGTAAGAAATTGGATTCAAGGCGGAACGGCTAACCCTGTAGGCTACAGTGATGCCGCCTGTCACGCACGTTCCCAGACCTAAACATAACGATATCGGATACCTGATGACGGGGCAATTTTTAGAGGGGCTGATCTTGGGCCTGAGTCGCTACGGTGGTCTTCGAACGCCTTCGGAAACGCTGTCGCTGCGTTGGGAGGACATCGATTGGGAAATGAACCGAATGAGCATCCCATAGCCGAAGGTCGAGCACCATGAAGGACGTGGCATTCGCAGTTGCCCGATCTTTCCAGAACTCCGAACGATCCTGGACGAAGCTTTCGAGATCTTCGGCGCCGAGAGCGAGTATGTCGTTGCAATGCCTGGCTACCGAGCGGCAGCCAACACAGAGATGGGTTGGAAGCATCAATAGGTGGGTGGCACGCATTGAAGCTCATAGGTGGGTGGCACGCATTGAAGCTCGCAAACCGACCCCAACCGGCGCGACTATTGCGGCCCTACCGATTTTCGCGGCCTTTCCGATCGCGTGTATGAGAACCTCGGCGATGGTACCTTTGCTCAGCGAACTCCTGAAGGCCTAGGGGATGAATCGCTGCGAGGCCTTGGCGTCATCGCCGCCGATTTGGACGGCGATCGGGACACCGATCTTTATGTCACGAACGATGTCGAACCGAATCTGCTCTATCGGAACGACGGCCCCTTTCGCTGGACCGAACTCGGGCGACGAGCGAGCGTAGCAACCAACGATCAAGGTCGTGCCGAGGGAAGCACGGGGGTCGCCATCGGGGATTACTACAACGACCAGAAGTTCGATCTGTGGGTCACGAATTGCGACGATGAATACTGTGCTCTCCACCGAGGTATGGGCCGGATGAGTTTCTCCTATGCCACCAACGCGGCTCAAATACCTGTCACCGATGAACGATCCATCGGATGGGGGACCCAATTGGCCGATTTCGATCTCGATGGCGATGAAGACATTATAATCATCAATGGTCACTTGGAACGCTATTCGCCTTACCACGACCAACGTCCCCAACTTCTCGAAAACATCGATGGCAAGTACTTTGTGCTCAGCGGCTTGGACTCGAAGTTCTTCCAAACACCCCAACCAGGTCGTGGCCTTGCCACCGGTGACTTGGATCGCGATGGTCGAATCGATTTGGTCGTCACACGCATCAACGCGAACTGCGGTCTGATTCGAAACGAGTCTCGGGGTCAGGGAGCATATCTCACCGTTCGCTTGGTGGGGACCCAATCCAATCAGGATGCGATCGGTACGGTTCTCACGCTGAAAGCCGGCGAGCGATCATGGGTTCGACAGATCGCAGGTGGCGGATCCTACGCTTCAACGCATGACTTGTCGGTTCATTTCGGAATCCCTGCCGAAGCGACCGCTGCACAGAAACAGGGAACATCGCAGCCGGGTACCACTTCCCTCCGCGTCGATTGGCCAAGCGGACAGACAACGGAAGTTGCCGTCCCAAAGCTCGATACTGAGATGCTGATCATCGAAGGAGAGTAGATGGCAAAGGTTTATTTTCGAGCCTGGCCGCTACCGGCGGTGAACCGGGCCATGGCCTTGAGCGTTGAGGGCCCCACATGATGCTCGATCCCCTCAGCATCGCTTGCGGCATCTTCCGGAGAGACCCCCAAGGCCAGCAGAAAATCGTACACCGCTTGATGTCGCTCTTTGCAACGCTTGGCAAGCCGCTTGCCCGCCGCAGTAAGTACGACCGGACCGTAGGGCTCGCTCTCCACCAAGCCATCTCGTTTGAGGCGAGCTACGGTTCGGTTGGCCGTCACATGACTGACCCCAAAATGGGCTGCGATTTCCTTCAATCGGCATTCCCCGTCGGCCTCGATCAAGTGGGCGATGGCT
>VGZN01000687.1 GCA_016872635.1 Planctomycetota bacterium
GATCGCAGCGCTGGCTCTCAGAACCAGGGCCCTGGATGCACCCTCAAGGTCTTCGTAGCCCCTCCAATCGGCAGGGTATCGAGGGGTATCTTCAATTCTCGGCCGACTTCCCTCGATTCACGCTTTTGGATTCTTCGACCAGTCCGTATGTTTGCTGTTTTCTGGGCTCCACCGAATGATGGAACGTCGGCCCTCGTCGTTGCGGCTACCGTAAATGTGGTATAACCGTGCTGGATAACGTAAGCAGTCTTCTACTGAATGGTCCGCTATGGCGTCCGGAACCAACGAAGAAAATATTGAAAACACCAAGAAGCAAATCCGTGGCTTGGTAAACGAAATCGCTGAACTGTCGAAGTCTGACTTGGCAGCAGCAGAGTTCTATCCGGCAGTGCTTCAACGGATCGTCAATGCACTGGCGGCCGTTGGCGGTGCAATTTGGTTGCTAGATGGCGAGACTGGTTTGCGTCTCTCCCACCAAATCCAAATATCTCCGAATTTGATTGAACCTGAAAACGACGAAGCGATCCAGCATGGTCGGTTGCTCACCCGGTTGATCAAACAAGGGCGTGCGGAACTAATCCCTCCCATGTCCAGTTCCCTCGAAGAGGGTGAAGGAAATCCAACCCGTTACCTCCTCGTCACTGCGCCGCTGGCATCGGCGAAGCAGACCGTTGGACTTTTAGAAGTCTTTCAACGGGCGGATACTCCTCCCGACGCACAGCGAGGGTACCTCCGTTTCGTCGAACACATGTCGAAGCTGATCGGGGATTGGATCAAAGGCCACACACTTCAAGAAGTTTCCACACGACAAGAACTCTGGCAGCAATCAGACAAATTTGCACGTTTGGTCCACGACAATTTGGACCTCAAGGATACCGCCTTTACCATCGCCAACGAAGGTCGACGCTTGATCGATTGCGATCGAGTGAGCGTAGCGATCATGAAGGGTGGTAAAGCGAAAGTCGTCTCGATCTCTGGCCAAGACTCCATCGAGAATCGATCTAACACGGTCCAATCGCTTAACAACTTGGCAACACGTGTCGTCCGTAGCGGCGAGCCTCTTTGGTACGATGGCTCCACCGAGGATCTACCTCCGCAAATTGAGGAAGCGATCGAGGATTATGTCGATCTGTCGCACGGCCGAACGGTCACCGTGTTGCCGATCCGACAGCCCGAACGAAAACTCGAAGGGGATATCCTCGCCGAGCGGAGCGAAACCAACGAAGCAAGAATACGTCGCAACATTATTGGCGCATTGATCGTCGAGCAGATTGAAACTCAACTTTCGCGTCAAACGCTCGAAGGTCGAGTCGATTTGGTGTACGAGCACGCGTGTCGCGCTCTTTCCAATTCGATGGATCATAGCAATATCTTGTTCATGCCCTTGTGGCGATTCCTCGACCGATGCCTTTGGATGTTCCGTGGCTCGGCGCTTCCCAAAACAGCATCGATCCTCGGAGTATTGGCAACCGCGATCGCTGCGATGTTCATCGTGCCGTGGGATTTCGACCTGCAAGGCAATGGGAAACTGAAGCCGACAGTAGAACGGCAAGTTTTCGCGCACATCGATGGCGAAGTCCAACGGGTTCTCGTCAAGCACGGTGATGAAGTCGCCGAGAACCAACCTCTGGTCGTGCTGAAAAACGCCGAGCTCGATCATCAGATCGAAACCACTCGGGGGCAATTCAAGCAATCCGTCCAGCAGGCGTACGAACTCAAACGGCAACTCAGCAACAACAGCGCATTATCCGAAGCAGACCGCGTCCGCTTTCGGCAGGACTACAACCAAGCCGAACAGGAAGCAACCAATCGCGAAGAGGAATTGAAAATCCTCATCGAAAGGCAACAAAAACTCGAAAGGCTCAGCCCTATCGGTGGCTTGGTCACCACTTGGGACGTCGAGAAAGTCCTGAATGCGAGACCTGTTGTTACCGGCCAAGTGCTCATGACCGTCGCTGACCCCAAGGGGCCTTGGGAAATCGAGGTGCTGATGCCTGAGAAACGGATGCGCTATCTCGACTACGCTTTCAAGAACGAGAGCAAGGTCGATGCAGATGGAGCGAAGTATCTTGATGTGGAAATCATCTTGATGACGGCTCCAGAAAACAAATACTACGGCCGCCTCTATCCACCCGGTGTCGGTCAACGTGCAGAACTGGATGCAGAAGATGGTGCCGTCGTCAAGCTGCGGTGTGTGCCCAATGATGATGCACTACTACAGATCTCTCGTCGCCCAGGAACGCGGGTGATGGCAGACGTCAAATGCGGTAAACGCAGCGTCGCCTTCGTTTGCTTCTATGAAGTCATCGAGTGGATCCGCGCCAACCTTCTCTTCTAGTTCACTGCATCCTCATCCCGCACCATCACCCCTGTAACAAACCGTATTCATTTCGGAATCCTTACTAATATGGCTCAGCGTCTCCTGATCGGGTTATCCGTTGTGGCAATTGCCGTATCGCTGGGAACCTTCTGGTGGAACACCCGCGAACTCGACGCATCTTCGAACCAATCTGTCGCATCCGCGACTTCTCAGAGCTTGACGAACGCCGCTGGCAACATCGAAGTTCAACGCGATGAGTACTCGCCAAGCGTTGCTAGCGGTACGGTCCGATTGGCCAGTGCGCAAGAACGACTGAGTTTGCCACCATCCGGTGTTGAAACGACGAACGAAACCGTAACGAGTGATAAGCCCAAGACCGAAAAGC
>VGZN01000688.1 GCA_016872635.1 Planctomycetota bacterium
AACGGTATTCGTCGAAAACTGGCCCCACTGGCGGGGCCCGACGGCGGATGGTCACGCTGGTAGAAATGCAACGCCACCGCTTCAGTGGAGCTCGTCGAAGAATATCGAATGGGTACAAGAATTGCCGGGAGAAGGTGCCGCAACGCCTATCGTGTACGGTCGTCAGATCTTCGTTTTGTCTGCTATTAAAACAGATCGAAAAAGCCCTACTGCTGTACTTTCGGATGAGCGAGCAAAAACCATCCCTGACGAACTCTACTATCAATTTGTTGTTTCCAGCTATGATCGCGGCAATGGGGATCTACTCTGGAGTCGCGTGGCGATAGAAGAGGTTCCGCACGAAGGTAAGCACGATACGAATACATACGCAGCTGGATCACCTACGACTGATGGCGAGAGGCTTTATTTCTCTTTCGGATCTCGAGGCGTCTTCTGCTATTCACTCGATGGGACGGAATTGTGGAAAATCGATCTTGGTGATATGCGCACTCGAAACGGATGGGGTGAAGCGATCACGCCATCGTTGACTGCAAAATCATTGATTGTCAACTGGGACCAGGAAGAGGGATCCTTTATCGCCGCGATTGACAAACTTACCGGAGACATTCGATGGAAAGTAGAACGTCCCGGCGAGGTTACTTCTTGGAATACCCCCTTCGTGACAACCTATAAAGGCAAGGAGCAAGTGATCGTCAATGGAACGGGAGCGGTCAAGAGTTATGATGCTAACGATGGATCGGTTCTATGGGAGTGTGGGGGCCAAACGGTAAATGCGATTCCATCACCGATTCGTTTCCGTGATTCGGTCATTTGTACAAGTGGCTATCGCGGCGCTTTGGCCTGTTCGATTCCGCTCAACTCCCGAGGGGATGTCACCTCCGAAGGGAAGTTGGGTTGGAGGGTGACTCAGAGTACTCCTTATGTTCCATCCCCGATTCTTAGCGATTCGCGGCTCTTGTTCACTGCGGGCAATACCAATTTGCTAAGTTGCATTGACGCTCAAACAGGCCAGTCGCTCATGGAAAGGAGACGGTTAACCGGGATTCGAACCATGTACGCGTCCCCCGTTTTAGCAAATGGTCATTTTTATTTCACCAGCCGAGAAGGAACGACGGTGGTTGTGAAAGATAATTCAAACTTGGAAATCGTCGAAACCAATGTTTTGGACGACGTAATAGATTCTTCGCCGATCGCCGTGGACGATCAGCTTTTCTTGCGCAGTTGGAGCAAGCTTTACTGCATCAAGCAGAAGCCGTCGACCGCTTCCTCCTCGACCAAGCCGATGGAAGATTATTCGAGTACCAAGCGGATTAAGTTCGATCAGGTTGAGCTCGAGGGGACAGCGGAAACGTCCGCCAATGCCAGCGTTGGAGATCTGGATGGCGATGGTGATCTTGATGTCGTATTGGCAAAAGGCAGACACTGGCCTTTGCGAAATAGGATTCTTCGAAATGATGGTCGAGGAAAACTCGAAGCACAGAACCTCGATGAATCTGCGGATCGGAGTTACGCTGCGGTACTAGGAGATCTTGATGGCGACGGCGATTTGGACATAGTCGTTAGCAACGACAACCCGGACGAGAAAAAGGTATATCGAAACGAAGGTGGTGGGATATTTATTCCAGGGGGGACTTGGGGAGACCCTTCGTGGAATACAAGAAATATCGTGCTCGGCGATCTGAACAACGACCGGCACCTCGATTTGATCGTTGCCAATCGAAAAAGCCCCAGCTATATCCTCATGAACGATGGACGTGGAGGATTTGGCCAGCAAGGTTGGAAGCGTATTGACGCCGAGTCTGCGACATCCATCGCAGTTGCGGATTTCGATAGCGATGGCTTTCTCGATCTTGCGGTCCCTCATCGAGATGGTGGTGTAAGTCGTATTTTGTTGAACGATTCTGACGCGAATTTTCGTAAGACAAGTACTTTCGGTCCTGCGGTTTCCTCGACGCGCGCGTGCGCCGTCGGCGATCTAAACCAAGATGGCGCTATCGATTTGATTGTCGGAGATGACCGGGTTGGCGCATCCGTCTTTTTGAATGACGGTCACGGAAATTTTCCGTCTCCGAATTTTATCGGCGACCCGAAACGGATCGCGTATTCAATTGCCGTCGGCGACATGAATAATGACAACAATATCGACGTGGTTGTCGGATATTCAACCTGCGGAGTTCACCTGTTTTTAAATGATGGGACAGGGGCTCGATTCGAAGATTTCGCGATTGGCGACGGGAAAGGTGCAGTGTACGGGATCGCCATCGGTGACTTGGATGGCGATGGAAATCAAGACATCATTCAAGCACGCAGCGAAGCAACCAATTCCATTCTGTTCAATCGAGGATTGCGAGAAGAAGCTTCCTTGAAATTGCCATAGGCTTTTTCGGGTGACTTCATGGCAACGGTGAGCGACTTAGGCGCTAGCCGTCGGTGTCGCTCGACACCTTGGAGCCCCGCGATCATGATCATGATTAACGTAACGATCACCAAACCACCGGCTAGCGCCTTGCTGCTTACAAGAGCGGCCTAGCGCAAGCGTTTGTTGATGCTGCGTGAGCGACTTTGGCGCTAGCCGTCGGTGTCGCTCGACACCTTGGAGCCCCGCGATCATGATCATGATTAACGTAACGATCACCAAACCACCGGCTAGCGCCTTGCTGCTTACAAGAGCGGCCTAACGCAAGCGTTTGTTGGTGC
>VGZN01000689.1 GCA_016872635.1 Planctomycetota bacterium
GGCAACAATCCGTTTCTCTTCCATCAGCGAAATCAGGGCTCTTTGTAGAACCTTGGGAGCTCGTATTCTACGCTCACCGATCAATCGTAATGCGATCAGTTCATCCTGACTTCCATCGCGCGCAGCATCGAGGATGGCTCTATCAACATCACTTCCTTCTAGTTGAGCGAGGCTCCTCAAGGCGTTCGATTCAACCTCTGGATAAAGTCCCAATCGACACACGGCGAATAGGTCTGGAACCACAGAAGCGTCTCCTAGGCGTCCTAACGCACGTGCCGCAGCCGCTCGTACGCGAGGTGCCCCCGAGTCGAGCGTTTTCTTGACATTGCCCAAAACACTTTTGTCACCCAGGTCCGCCAGCGAATTCAGGATCAAGACCGTGCGGTCTGCGGGAGCAGAATCGAGCTCACGGCACAGGATCGGAGCCACCTGTTGACTCGGTAATGAGCGAGCAGCCTGTAGTCCCACGGCGAATTTGGTTTCAGAGGGACTACCAATCATCTCCGCGATAAGCGGCAAGCCACCATCCTTGGAAAGCCGGATGATTGCGAGTGTTGCTGCAGCGAGGAGATTGACGGATACAGCTTTGGACTGGACCAATTGAAGCATGGATAACGCATCCTGCGTATTGCCATCTTTTGCCAATCGGTCAGCGCACCGCATTGCGCAATCCGCTAAAAGATCGACACGCAGACCGTCTGGCAACGTAATCATATTTCGTATGGCCGCCGAAGATTCTACGGTCGCGATATCGCTCAATGCATGGAGAATCGCCGCACTTATCTCGTCGGATGATTTCTCCAGCAACAGCTTGAGCAAGCTTGATACCGATTGCGCGTCGCGTCGATTGCCGATCGAGTCGATAATCCCGATCAGCAGTTCGCCGCGTGCGGACTCAAGCCTCGTTCGAAACAGCGCATCCACACGCTTGGATGGGATAGCCTCCAATGCAACTCGTGCGAGGTGCGATAAACCATCGTCGTCGAGGAGATTGTCGAGGAAAGGGATCGAGTCGTCGTTTCCGATCAGCATCAAACGTCGACATGCGACACCTTTGTCGTGGAGCGATGCCTCCGATGTTAATACCGCGTGCAATTCCGAAACCTCGTCGCAGTATCCATTCCCAATGGTGAAAACCATCACCATAAGAAACGTCCGAACAAGGAAGCCGGGCTTGAATGCCAGAAGTTCAACAGGCCTTTTCCTTTGGTAACCGTAGACATCAAGGAGATCAATGAAAAAAGATGAAGACATCGTATTGGGTTGCTGTTTTGTTCAGAGTAAGTGAAGGTGACGCAGAAAACGGGGGAACGGTTAAACGCGATAGCTCAAGCCCTCCACGGAGCGCGATAGGCGCGAGACCTCATTCGGTTAGCCATTTCGTCGTTGACAAACGTTTCCTTTACTGGATCGAATTGCACTGAACGACCGAGCTGTGTTGCGATGTAGGCCGCATGGGCAGCGATATGCGTTTGTGCAGCAACATCGGCATTTGCCGCAGGTACCCCTCGAGATTTCACACAGCGTAAAAACTCGCGGATGTGCGTGGTTGGGTCTGTTCCCGCGTCTGTGAACTCTCGGAACTCGGATTTCAAGGACGATGGGCCCAGGAGCATGTTGCCGCTATCCCCGGTTTCAATCCATCCTTCATCCCCCTCGAATCGGACGCTGCACGTTCCCATCCCCAGCCAGCCCGTGTCGCGCATGACGAGTTTGATCCCATTTTCATAACGAGCTACCACGGTACTGCCTTGCGGATCAAAGTGAACCGGCGTGGTATGATCCATTCGGCATGCCCATTGGCACAGATCAATGGTGTGCGCACCCATTCGAGGATTCCACCTCCATGAAAATCGAAATATCCTCGCCATCGACCAGCTAAGTAAGCCGAATTGTATGGTCGCCATGGCGTAGGACCCAGCCATCGATCCCAATCCAAGATGTCTCGATCAGGTTCCGGTTCTCCGGGTAACCAATCATGATTCGTCGCAGGTGCCAACGTGTTAGCGTGGACCGTATGGAGTTTCCCAAGCCGTCCGCTGTGTGCCAAATGCACCGCATGCATGAAGTTGCCGATATTCCTGCGCTGTGTTCCAGCTTGGTAGATTCGCCCGTAATGACGGATACCATCCGCCAACGCTCGGCTCTCGCCGATCGTCATCGAGCAAGGTTTTTCGCAGTAAACATCCTTGCCGAATTTAGCAGCGAGGATCGAAGCAAGCGTATGCCAACGATCGCCTGTCGCTATCAAGACGGAATCGAGGTCCTTCCGACCATACATTTCGAACATGTCTCGATACGTTTTGCAATCACCGTTGCTATACCGTTCATCGATGATTTTTTTCCCAGCCTCACGCCGTTCGCTACGCACATCGCAAACTGCAAGGAATTGAACTTCAGGTTGCTGAAGGAAAATTCCCAAATCATAAGTACCACGGCCTCCGCAACCGAGAATCCCCACGGTGATTCTCTCACTTGGTGCAATGCTTCCATCGAGCCCTAGCGCCGAGGATGGAATGATGGTCGGTAACGCAAAGGCAGTGCTTACTGCGGCGCTTTTCGCCAAGAATGTTCGTCGGTATTGCATGCTGCTTCTTAAAACCCAACTTGCCGAAGGTGGCTCGGAGTAGGAAAAAGGTTGGACTTGATAGTTCCGTCAGGTCCTCGATAGTCTCATCGAATACTCT
>VGZN01000690.1 GCA_016872635.1 Planctomycetota bacterium
GCCGGATTTCGACGTCACGGGTGAGGTTGCCGATGAGTACGACGCGGTTGTAACTGGCCATGGATGGATCTCCTCACGGGGGTGGTGCGATGTTCCGGTTGGATATTGCCGGTGCGAAAGTTCCGATACGATCTCGAGGTTCGTTAGGGGGCTTCTGATTCTGTGCAGCAGGATCAGTGAGCGTTGCGGGTGCCGATTGCGTGTCCGTCGAGCGTGTCCGTCGAGCGTGTCACAGGCTGATTCGGGATCCGTCGAAATCAGCCACCGGTCTTCGTTGCGTTCGGTCGTTTCCCTTCGAACCATCGTAGCGAAACGGAGTCTACTACTCCTCTTCGCCTTCCACTTCCTCTTCGTCGTCAGCACCGATTGCAGCGCCGACTGGTTGACGTTCGAGTTGATCGATTGGCACAACCACCTTTTCCTGTGCGTGAGCAACAAGGGCATCCACCAATCTTGGATCGACGCGGGTGAACAGGAAGCGTAGGAGGGCTTCGTTCAGTTGGCAAGTTCGATTCAGTTCCTTCAGCTTCTGCGTATCGAGCTTGAAGTATGCCAACCAATAAGTCCCTTTCTGATGACCGCTGATGGGATAGGCCAGCCGCTGCTCAGCCCAGAGTCGGCTTACCAAAATCTCGCCTCCGAGATCGGTGATCATCGACTGGACGCTATTGGCGATCCCACCTGGGTCGCGAGCATAGTGGTTGCTGTCAAAGAGAAACAATGATTCGTAAAATGCGCTAGCCAATGTCCAACTCCTCGGTCAATTTCGACTTCTAACGGTATTCTCTTGATTGTTTCGAGCCTTGGTCGCGGATGCAAGTCACAAAGCTCGTAGATTATGCGGTTCTCGTTGTGCGATTTTAATTGCTTGCTGCCCGTCAGCGAGTCGCGTTAAAGCGATTCATGGCTGTTTCAGCCCCTTCGGTCAGCCAGCATTTGATGGCTTCGGTGGCTCGTGACAATGCGTCATTCACCACATTTCGTTCCCCGGCAGAGAACTTGCTAAGCACGTAATCTGCCGTTTCCCAGTGTTCGGGGGTCGCATCGATCCCAATGCGTAATCGGGGCACTTCCTGCGTCCCAAGCGATTTCAGGATGTCATCGAGGCCTTTTTGGCCACCACTGGATCCATTGCGTCGCATCCGCAATTTTCCTAGTGGCAAGCTCAAATCGTCGCAGACCACTAAGATGTTTTCGGCGGGAACTTTGTAGAACTTGGCAGCCTGCGACACCGCACGGCCACTGCAGTTCATAAAAGTCATCGGCCACACTAGGCAGACATCGCTTCCCGCAATTGTCCCTTTAACCAGTTGTGACTCGAATTTGGCCTGAACCGCAGGACGACCCATTGACTCATGGAGTCGGTCGAGGCAGTCAAAGCCGATATTGTGTCGTGTGTGTCGGTACTTGTCGCCGGGATTTCCTAGCCCGACAACAATCGCTAACCCTTTTGAGTCGCTCGGTGTTTCCAATTTGCCCGCGACCGATTTACTTTGTGTTGGCGAAGTCTGCATTGCAAAACCTTGCTACACGGGTCGTTGCGTCTCTCACTGCTCTTCGGTCGCAAGTCCGATTATTGACCAGACTCGCTGCTTGTTAATGGCCTGCCTTCCAATGGCCTATTTGTTATATGCTGGTTTCGGTTGCCCGCTATCCTGCAATCGATCCGCACACTTATCGTTTTGTACTACTGCCTCAGCATGCCGTTAGCCGGTGTTGTACCACCCACTGGGAGTACCCGACAGCGGCAGTAGAACACGAGCGAACTTGTACGTCGGATTCGGAGTGGCGTCGCACTCGGGGGGGACTAAGCCCCAGCGTCTGCTGCCTTCTCCTTGCGGATAAGTTCTGGCTCCGACGGCGAAGCCACTGCTTCGGCCCCTTCCGCACCCGACTGCGTCGCAACTTGTACAACCACAATCGAACCGGGTGTGACAGCGGTAGCGCCTTCCGGCAATTTCAATTCGTTGACATGGATCGATTGGCCGAGTTGCAGTACTCCGATTTCGCAGACGATGAACTCGGGAATCTTGACCGCTGGGCAGCGAATCGTGACTTCGTGTGTCACAAATCGGAGTTGGCCGGCGGACGACATCGCGCCTGGAGCCTCGCCGTGCAGATGAATCGGCACAGAAACTTCAACGGTTTCGGTCTGAGAAACTCGGGCAAAATCAACGTGGATGATGTAGTCACCCATGCTGCTCCACTGAACCGCGCGGAGCAGTGCCGTGTCGCTGATGTCACCACTGAGTGTGACCAGTTTCGTGCCGTGTTTGATCAGGTTGTTGACCGTGTCGAGAGACACCGTCAAGCACACGTTTTCTTCGCCGTGTCCATACAGAATCGCGGGGATCGATCCACTCTCCCGAATCTTGATCATCGCCCGAGAACCCTTCACGTCGCGCTTTTTGACCGCAATCGTCTCAATCATGCCAGCTGCATTCCGATTTATCTAAAACTATGTGCCGAAAATAACTTGTGTTTCGATGTTCAAGCCGCATTGAGGGCGAACGGATTTTCTAATCTTTTCCCAAAATTGGGCCCCGGAGTATGACGATTTTGTCCCGGGATGCAAGTGCAAATGTACTTGCTAGTTTACGAGCTGGGTCTATCCTGATGGCGTTGGTGGCTAGTCCTGGGCCTTAATTTCGGACGATTTTACCCAAACGTACCCCCCAAAACGGAC